>CAZFXH010000075.1:0-3114 GCA_964522905.1 uncultured Anaerolineaceae bacterium | reverse complement strand
GGTGCTGGGCTCCAGGATCGCGAACAGGCAGGTCACGAACATCCGCGCCGGCATCTCGGGCTCGAGAAGCGCGTTCGCACGGGCGAGGATCTCGCCCGGTGAATCGCTGCGGCTGGCTTCAGCCCGGAGGATGGAATGGGTGCGCGCCATGACGAGGGCCGCGGGCACGCCCTTGTCCGTGACGTCGCCAACCGCGATCCCGATTCGGCCGTCCGACATCTCGATGAAGTCGTAGAAGTCGCCACCGACCGCACGTGCCGGGCCGTAGTAGGCCGCGATCTGCCATTGCGGCAGACTCGGCAGCTCGCGCGGCAGGAACTGCTGCTGGATCAGGGTCGCGACGCGCATCTCCTGTTCCATGCGTTCTCGCTCGGCGGCCTCGTGGGCCTGCTCGCGGACGAGCTGGGCGACGCGGATCGCGGGCGCAGCCTGGGCGGCGAGCGTCGTGAGGAGTCGGCGGTCGTCAGTCGAGTAGTCCTGTTCGGACAGTCGGGGGCCCAGGTTGAGCGTCCCGATGAGCTCGCCCTGGGAGACGAGCGGAACCACGAGCGCCACGCCGGCTTCACGCAGCGCGCGGAGCGCGGGGGAGTCGAGCTCCAGTTTCGCGACCTCCACGGGACCGGCGGCGGACTGGAGGTAGGCGAGGAGCGGATCGGACTCGGCGATGTCCACGGCGATCGCCGGATCATCGAGCCTGCGGACGGGTTCAGCCGCCGGTTCCGTGGCGTCAGTCGCCCCCGGCTCAGGGACGGCATCACCCCGTCCCAGGAGGCGGCGGATCGGACGCGTGAGTTCGGTCATCTCGTGCCTCATGCTGCGGGACGCTCGTCCGGGAATCGTTACGGGGTTTGTCGGGATGTGGGCGGCGGATCCAGGTGGTCGGTCATCGCGACGCGCCGCGAAGCCATACGTCGGCGGTCGTCGGGTGGAAGGTCCCGTGGATGACGCCCAGCACGTCGGCTTCTACCCGGTCCAGGTCCACGTCATCGCGCAACCGGGCGGTCATCGACTGGACCGTCTGGGAGGCGTCGTACCTGGCCCGGTCGAAGCGCCGATCGATGATCATCTGGGAGCGCCGTCGGAGCGGGCCGAAGAGGGCGACGACGAGCAGGGTCGACCCGGCTACGGCGATGGTTTCACCCTCGGCCACCGAGCTCAGGACGATGCCAAGAGATAACGCGGCGAGCCCGAAGACGCCTGCCAGCACGGTGGTGACCACCGCATAGCCGACCGTCCGGCTGATGAGGCGATCGATGTCGTACAGCCGATGCCGGAGGATCGCGATCCCGATCGCTACGGGAACCAAGGCGCCCGCGAACCCGAACACCACGAGCCCGGCTTGCGGCGGCTCGTCGCTGATCAGCGCCCCGATCGTGGCAATCGCGATCCCGCCTTGGCTGACAAGGAGCGCGAGGACGAACCACTTCAGTTGCTGGCGACCGATGCTGTCCGACATCCGGTAGCGGGACACGATCGACCACACGAGGAATGGAACCAACACCAGCCCCGAGCCGGCGACGAGCGTGGAGATCTGCGGCCCGAACACCGCGCGAATGTCCGGTCCGATGCCGAACGGGTTGTCGATCGATGGGACGACCTGGAGCGGTCCGGGCCGGAAGAGGATGAGGACGACGAGGATGAACAGGAAGATGACCAGGCCGATCCGGTTGAGCCGACCCCATCCGGGGGTGTGTCCCCGACCTGTCGGGAAGATGAATCCCAATCCGATCACGAGGGCACCGATCATCACGAAGAGGCCGGAGAGCCAGCCGGCGAAGCCGGCGGTCGCCGCGCCAGCCGGTCCGCCGGCTACCGCAGAGAATGTCACCGCCGCGGTCAGCCCCGCCAGCGCGTTGCTGGCGCCGATCAGCACCATCAACCAGCCGACCGCGTTCTCTGGGCGGCGGATGACGAGCAGCGCCCCGACCGAGGCAAACGTGACGCCGAGGAACTCGAAGCCCACGAGCGCCAGATCACTGAACCCGAGCGCGTCGGGAATGATCGGGACGGGATCAACGATGCGCAGCGTGATCGCCCCCACAGCGCCCACAAGCGCGGCCAGGAGCCCGCCGATCGCGTACGGCCGGGCAAGCCTGCGCATCATCGGAGCCACATACCCATGCGGGAGGGAGCGATCGCCGCTCCGACCGTGCCGTGCAGGTCGTCGAGGACGGTCGGTAGGTCCGTTGCATCGCGCATGCGCACGGAGAAAGCGCTCGCCGTGCGCTCCCCGTCGTAACGGGAGCGATCGAAGCGTCGATCGACGATGCGCTGGACTCCGCTCCGGACGGGCGTGAACAGCGCTGCCGCCAGCAGGGTCGACCCGGCGACCGCCATCGAATTGCCCGACGTCACGAAACTGAGCAACCACTGCAGGCCGAGGTTCACGAGCAGGAAGACCATGACCAGGAGCCCCGTGATCAGGCCATACGAGATCGACCGGCTGATGATCCGATCGATGTCGTACAGGCGGTAGCGCAGGATCGCGATGGCGACGGACACCGCCACGATCGGCAGGGTCGCGGCGCTGAGGACATTGACGATCGGGAAGACGACCCCGAGCTCGCTGAAACTCAACGGGAGCAGGACGGCGGCCGGTGCCATCGCCGCCAGGAACCACTTCAGCTGCTGTCGTTCTTCGCCGCGGGATCGCCGGAACCGGACCACGATCGCGACGATCCCCAGACCGAGCCCGAGCAGGAGTGACAGGCTGCCGATGGCATCGAGGCCGCCCAGGATCGCGAGACCACCCGGCGTGACTGCGGGCAACCACGGTGTCAGGGGGTTGTCCGGACCGTCGCCGCCCATCGGACCCGGCCGGATCAGGATGGCCACCGTTCCGACGACCACCATCGCCGCGAGGAGGCCGACCGGCCAGCGCCAGCGCGGTCCAGGAAGCGTTCCCGTCGGGAATGTGAGGGCAACGGCGGGCATCATGAGCATCAGGCCGATCGGGAACATCAGCGCCCCGACGAGGCCGAACCACGCACTCATCGGATGGGGTGACGGGCTCGTTTCGAGCAGTGCGCCAAGGCCGTAGCCCATGAATACCAAAGCCATGACGACGGCCGCGACCGCGAAGAGCCAGCCGACGATGTGCCCATCTGCGCGCAC
>CAZFXH010000074.1:0-8044 GCA_964522905.1 uncultured Anaerolineaceae bacterium | reverse complement strand
CCGCCCAGCGGGAAATACCCGGACGTGACGGCCTTGGCGAAGAGGATCATGTCGGGCTCGATGCCGTACCGTTCCGAACCCCACATGACGCCCGTCCGCCCGAAGCCGGTGACGACCTCGTCGGCGATGAGCAGGACGTCGTGCTCGCGACAGAGCCGTTGGACCTCGGCCCAGTACGACGGCTCGGGCGGGTACACCCCGCCCGCTCCGATGAACGGCTCGCCGATGAATGCGGCGATCTCGGCCCCGCGCGATTCGAACAGCGCACCGAGGCTCTCGGTGTCATTCGCCCCGACGTTGACGACCTCCTCGATGATGTCGCCGCCGTAGCCGGCCTTGTTGCCCGGGATGCCGGCGAGGGCCGTGCCCCACGCATGCATGCCGTGGTAGCCGTGCTCGCGCGACACGATGACGCGCTTCCCGGGGTGGCCCTGGACGTCCCAGTAGCGCCGCGCGAGCTTGGCCGCCGTGTCGACCGCGTCCGAGCCGCCGGAACCCAGGAAGACGACGGCATCGTCGATCGGCGCGAGCGCGGCCAATCGGTCGGCCAGATCGATCGTCGGCTCCGTCGTGTAGGCACCGAACGAGGAGTACGCCGCCAGCCGCTTGAGCTGCTCCGCCACGGCGTCCGCGATCTCGTCCCGCCCGAACCCGACGGCGCAGTACCAGAGGGCCGCGGTCGCATCCAGGAAGCGCCGCCCGTCGACCGACTCGAGCCAGACGCCCTCCCCGGACCGGAACACGATCTCCGCGTCCTTGACTGCGTGCATGTCGGCGAAGCCGTGCCAGAACCGTGTGGATGTCATGCGCTCGATGTTAGCGGTGAGTGGGGCCAGGCTGGCGACGGTCCCGTGTCGCGGGTCGGGCTCGCGCCAGCCGCGGATCGGGCCCTCGCGTCAGGTTTCGCCACCCGGCGACGCCCGACGACTGCGGCGGCCGGGTGGGGACACTTCGGGCTCGTACCGACCCAGGGCCGCGCTGCGCTTGTCCACGGCCCGGGGGTCGACGGAGCCGAGCTGTTCGTTGAGCGGGGCGGCCGCCAGCCGCGCGGCCATACCCAGCCGCCGGACCTTCTCCGCGGCCACGGACCATGACAGCGCGGCGAGGGATCCGGCCGTGGCCAGCCCGACCCGCGCGGGACCGCGTCCCCGGGTCGATGCCCCGTACCGCGCCGCCCACAGCAGCAGTTCCGGCCCGTCGTCGCTCCCCTCCCGCACGGACAGCGCCCCGCAGATCAGGCCGCGGTCCGCCGGCCAGGCAGTCGCGATCCGCCAGTTGTTCGGTCCGTCGATGAGGTCGAGTGCGACGCTCGAGTACGCGCCTGCGACCATCGTTTCGATGCCGGCGTCGTCGGCGTCGCCCCCGGTGATCGCGAGAGACAGGTGCACGTCGGTGCCCAGGTCGGTCGTCAGGGCCGAATGCACCTCCGTGAACCGGGCGCGGGCCTCGTGATCCACACCGATCCCCGTCGCTGCCGGCTCGTGGACCTCGATCCAGCGGCATCCGGCATCCGCGAGGCCGAGCAGCACCGCACGCAGTTCGGGCGCGGACCGGGCGCTCGTGAGCGGGCCCTCCACGACTGCCTTGACCAGCCGGTCCGTCCGGGCCGCGGTCGTCTGCCATGCAGCGACGGGGTCCGAGCGGTCGAGCGCCCAGCCGGCATCGGTCAATGGCTCGAGCCCATGCGCGTCCTGGAGCGCCAGGACGGCGTCGAGGAGGGCCTCCGGCGCGGCATCGTCGGCCAGCGAAGGGCGTGGCAGCGGCCCCAGGAGCGTGGCGAACATCGAGGCTCTCGGTCGCGAGTTCGGTCAGCCGACCCGCATGGCCGTGCCCACCAGCAGGCCAGCGACCACCACGATCGCGACGACGCCGAACGCGATCACCGACGCGAACAACGGGACCCTGGCCACGTGAACCGCACCCGCCTCGCCGCCACGCTGCCAGAGCGATGCGAGGGTCTGGACCCGAGTCGGCGGGATGAGGACGCCCAGCCACAGGCCCGCGGCGAGCCCGCCCAGGTGCGCCGCGTTGTCGATGCGCGGCACGGCGAAGCCGAAGAGCAGGTTGATCACGATCAGCATCCCCAGCTGGCTCACCAGGGCGCGGCTCTGCTTGTCGACCGGGTGATGGATCCGGCCCGCGCTCAAGAGCAGACCGAACAGGCCGAAGACCGCGCCCGATGCTCCGACCGATACGCCGGGCCCACCCAGGACGAAGCTGCCGATCGAACCGGCGGCGGCACACACGAGATAGAAGACCAGGAAGTTCACCGACCCGTACCAGCGCTCCACGATGCGCCCCGAGAGGTACAGGGCATACATGTTGAACAGGAGGTGGATCTCGTTGCCGTGCAGGAGCGTGACGGTCCACAGCCGCCAGTACTCGCCGGCGGCGACCTCCTGCTTGTCGAGCGCCAGGACGTCGAACAGCGCCTCGCCCTCGGCGGACCAGAGGGCCGACAGCGACACGATGACCGACGCGGCGATGAGGACCATCGTGACCGAGAACAGCGGCGCATCGCCGCGACCCTTGGCGAAATACCGTCGCGCGGCCTTCGGATCGCCCGACTCCTTGATGAGCCATCCGAGTCGTGTCGCGATCTCGGGCTTGTCCTGCGCGGGCGCGCGCCGGTCCGCCTGGCGGTAGGCCTCGATGGCGCCGGGGAGGTCCCCGCTCCGGACCCGTGCCGCGGCGACGTTCCGCCAGGCCGGATAGGTCGATGGCGTCTCACCGACCTTGACGGCGGCCTCCCACGAGGCGAGCGCCGAATCGTCCTCACCGAGTCGGTAGCGGGCTTCGCCGAGGCCCTGCAGTCCGGCTGCCGTGATCGCGGCGTCGTCGAAGCCGATCACACGGCCGTAGCGGACGGCCGCGTCGGAGAAGTCGCCCGCCGCCAGCGCGGTGTCAGCAGACGCGAGGAGGGCGGTCGCCTCCTCGCGCGTCAGGCGCCCGGACCGTGACGGGTCCGGGGCCACCGGTGGCTGGGGGTCGTCCATCGAGCCGACGATACTAGACTTGCCCCCATGTGCGGACGGTTCACCCAGGAGCGCCCGGCGTCCGAGCTTGCCGAGATCTTTGCGGCCGAACCACTCGTGGACGATCCTGGTCCCCGCTTCAACGTCGCTCCGACGGACGAGGTGCTCGTCGTCGTGCAGCGCGGGGAACGACGGGCGATCACCGCCTACCGCTGGGGCCTCGTCCCGCATTGGTCGGCCGACCTCAAGACCGGCTCACGCATGTTCAACGCCCGGGCCGAGACGCTGACCGCGAGTCCGGCCTTCCGCGAGGCCTTCAAGCGACGCCGCTGCCTGATCCCGGCCGAATCCTTCTACGAGTGGAAGCGTGAGGGAAGCATCCGCCAGCCGTACCGCGTCGTGCGGGAGGACGGGCGACCCCTGGCGTTCGCCGGCCTCTGGGCGGGCTGGAAGGATCCATCGTCCGAGCAGGTCCGGCGCACGTGCACGATCGTGACCACGACGCCGAACGAGGCGATCGCCGGCCTCCACGACCGGATGCCCGTGCTGATCCCCGATGACGCCTGGGAGCGCTGGCTCCATCCGACCGCGGCCGCGCCGGACGAGCTGCTGGCGATGCTCCAGCCGACCGACGACATCGCCCTTCGGATCTACGCGGTCAACCGCGATGTGAACGACGTACGGCGCGATGGCCCCGCTCTCATCGCGCCACTGGTCATGGCTGCCGCCCCCGTGGAGGGCACGCTCGGGATCTAGGGCGTCGGCGCCGCCGTCAGGTCGCGGTAGGCAGCTGCCGCATCGTCCCCGCGGGACAGCGCCGCGGCGTACCGCCCGATCCGCATGCCAACGCCCTCGGCGTCGTCCGCGGCGGCCGCGACGACCAGGGCATCGGCGGGCACGCCAGCCGGGACATCGCCCTCGGGCTCGAGCACCACGACCAGCCGCGCGCCGGCCCACCCGGCCGCCGACACGGCCTCTGCGAGCAGCTCCGTGGTGGGGTGGACCGCGACGAGGACCCCGAAGTCGGTCAGATAGCGCAGTGCGAGCGAGATATCGGCGGCATCGAGGGTCGGGTGGAGTTCCGCAGGCCGTGACGTGCTAGACCCATCGCTCGCGTCGCCGTCCGCCACCGGCCCCGTCCCCTCCTCGACCGCCGGATCGGTGGGCTCGGGCGGTCGCGCCCGGACGGGGGTGTGCCGCGACGGGTCGCGCAGGGTAGCCACGTGGCCGACACCGGCCTGGGCGAGCGTGAGCAAGACCGCGTCACCCGCCGGGTCGTCGCCGGCCTTCGAGATGAGCTCGACCCGAGCACCCGTCGTGGCAGCCGCGCACGCGATCGCCGGGGCGAGCCCGTCCGGCTCGGGTTCCTCGAGAGAGCCACGCAAGCCCAATGCCCCGATGACGACGATCACGCCCGAAGCGTAGCGTGCGGGAGCATCCGGGGACGTGCGGAGCCGTGCGGGGAGGTGGGGCCGGGAGAGTTCGTTGCCCTTTCGCACCGAATACAGCCCTATGTCTTTGGAGGTGCAAGGTAGGTACCAGTACTATCGGCTGCCCCAAAGGTACGAGAGCGCGCTTTGAACCTACCGGCACTCGGGGATCTCCGCCGCCGTCAGGCTCGAACCTCCGATTCGACCCGCGGCCAATCGCTGGTCGAGTTCGCCCTGGTGTTGCCGATCCTGCTCTTGATCGTCCTGTTTGCGGTCGATTTCGGTCGCATCTACATGGGCTGGGTCACGATCAACGGCATGGCCCGTGTCGGGGCGAACTACGCCGCCCAGCACCCCGACGCCTGGACCACCCCGGGCGATCCCACGGCCAGGGCGACGTACCTCACCCTGATGACCCGCAGTCAGGGGGCCTTGGACTGCGACCTCGTGGCGCCGCCGGCCCCGACGTTCCCCTCAGGCCGACAAGTCGGAAAGCCGGCTCACGTCGATATCGATTGCGATTTCCGGGTGCTGGCCCCGTTGATCTCCCTCGTTGTCGGCGATCTCGTTCGTGTCTCTGCGTCGTCATCATTCCCGATCTCGTACGGCTGTCTTGCCGGCTGTCCCCCGCCGCCAGCCGTGGGGCCACCGCCACCGCCGGTGACCAACTGCCGCGTCATCCCGGACATGGTGGGCATGTCCGTCCAGGGCGCCGAGGACGCCTGGGCCCAGGCCGGTTTCCTCGAGGACAATGTGACGAAGCCAGTCGACGCCCTCCCGACCGATACCGTGGCGACGGCGACAGTGACGCCCCCGCCCGACGGCGCGGCATGCCCGACCGGGGAGGCATTCTTCTCTGCCTCGGTCACGCTCGGGATCGAGGCAGCGGCTCCAGCGAACCCGCCAACCTGCCTCACGTTGCCGAACGTCATCGGCATGACCGTGGTCGGCGCACGAGACGCGTGGGACGCAACTGATTTCACAGGCACGTTCACGCCACCAACGGGGCCATACGATTCGGACATCGTTGTCTCGCAAACGGCAACCCCGACTGCCGACCCCGGCGACTGCGCCGTCCCGGAGACCTCGCTGTCGGTCGCCTACGTGCCACCGTCGGCTCCTCCGCCGCCACACCCATGCAAGGTTCCGAGCTTCGTCAACACGCACACCGATCTTGCGATCGGGACGTGGACGACCGCGGGCTTCATCGGGGACCACCTGACCTTCAGGCAGAACCCGCCGTACATGATCCGAGCACAAACCCTCGTCGGTGGAACATGGGTCTCGTGCGAATCCTCGATCGAGGTACGGCGCTGACATGCGACGCTCACGCGGCGGCCAGGATGGTCAGGGCCTTACGGAGTTCGCCCTGATCTTTCCGGTGTTCATGCTGCTGCTCGTGTTGGTCTTCGACTTCGGTCGCGCAATCTACGCGCATCACACGATCTCGAACGCCGCGCGAGCCGGGGCGCGTGTCGCGATCGTCGATCAGACCCTTGCTGAGATCCAAGCGAAAGCCCTGGCCCAGACCGTGGGCTTGAACCCGGACGACATCACCGTTCCTGATCCTGAGTTCGGGTGCCCGATCGGGGGGGCCACGGTCCCGCTCAAGATCGGATGTGAGGCGGAGGTCACCGTTGAATACGCGTACCAGCCGATGACGCCGATCGTCGGCAGCATCGTCGGACCGATGACGCTGTCCGCAACCACGCGCTTCCCGATCGAGCGCGTTTACTCGACCCCATGAGGAACGTGTGATGACCGTTGGTGTCCGCCGATCGCCCGACCGCCCCAGGGGTCAGGTCATCGTCATCTTTGCGGTAGCGCTCGTCGCACTCCTCGCGATGACCGGCCTGATCATCGATGGAGGTCACGCCTGGTCCCAGCAACGGCATGTCCAGAACGCCGCGGATGCCTCGGCGCGTGCGGGTGCCCTCGTTCTAGGGCGCCGAGCAGGTGAAGGAGCGATCGATCCCACCGCGCCGCCGCCGTTGGTCTCGTGGGGCGAGCAGGTGCGCAATGAGGTGTATCTGTCGGCCGCGACGAATGGCGTCACGGTCGCGAGCGCGACGTATACGGACTGGACAGGAGCAGTCATCGCAGGCGAGGCCGTGGACGGTCGGCCGCCACCCACCGGTGCAGCCGGCGTGGAGGTCTTCGCGACGAGGGCATTTGCCACGAGCCTGGTCAGGATCGTCGGTATGACGCAATGGCGACTGACTCAGCCGGCGACGGCTGTTTCTGGACCATCGGCCGGGTGTATCGACACCTTGGCGGGATGCGCGCTGCTGCCGATCGCGTTCCCGGTCACGGTGCTGGCGTGTGGGTCCGGTAACACGTCAGTCCCTGAACTGCCGACCCGCACGTGGGAGACCGGCGTCGAACTCACCATCCCACTGTGTGGCGGCAATCCCGGCAGCGTAGGCTGGATCGACTGGACCGTACCGTACGGTGGGACCAGTGAGCTCGAGGAAGTGATTCTGGACCCGCCCGTGCAGGACATCCCACTACCCTCGTGGAAGTACATCACGGCAACGGGCAACGTCAGCGCGGCCACGGTGGAGGATGCGCTGAATACGTATGCCGGCCAAGTGGTCATGTTCCCGATGTTCGACAGCACGTGCGCCGCAGAGCCATTGAACAACGAGCTCGACGGCTGTCCGCCCGGCGAGGAGGGAGGCAGTGGTGTCAACCAGTGGTATCACATCCCGTACTTCCTGGCCTTCCAGTTCGCCACCCCACAGGGCGCATTCACCAATGGGGACTACAGCGTAGAGTGCTCCGACGCGAACGCGAAGGAATGCATCAAGGGCGCATTCGTTGCCCTTGTTGGGGAAGGCAATGTCGGAGGACCCTGCCCGGTGGAGGGATGTCCACCCGGCACCAGTTGGGCCGTGCAACTCGTCCGCTGAGGAACAGCGCGGACGGGCTAGCCCCCAGAGCCTGCCCCCGATCCGAACGAGTCACCGCCCGAACCCGGTTCCTCGAGAGAGCCACGCAAGCCCAATGCCCGATGACGACGATCACGCCCGAAGCGTAGCGTGCGGGGTCGTTCGGGGACGTGCGGGCTGCTCAAGTGGCGGGGCGCGTGAGGATCGACCCCGTCAGTCCACGAGCCCGGCAGCCGTGATGACCGCGTCGACGCCCTTCCCCCGCAGGACCTTGATCGTCCCGCCATTGCCGTTGACCTTGAACGTATTGGCGATGACCTGATCGACGATGAGCGTGCCTCCGTTCCCGTTCAGCGTCACGTCTGCGCCGGGCGCGTAGATGATCCCCTCGATCACCGTGGACGACGAGGACCCGTTCAGCGTCACGGGCTCGGTCACCGTGCGGTCCTGGAAGAACACGATGTCCTGGTAGATGAAGTTCGGGTCGGTTGTCGGGACGTCGAAGGACGCGAGCTTCATCGTGGCCGCACTCGAGTTGAGGATGACGTTGCCGCCGGCGGAACCTGGAAGCTTCGAGTTGTAGATCAGCACTCCACCGCACAGGGTTTCCGTGGTCGTGGCCGCAGCGCATGGCGCGTCGGCGACGTTCGGCCTCGCGTCAGCCTCGGTCGCGATCGTGACGATCGATCCGCCACCACCGATGTCGAGCCCGCCACCACCGATCCAGTAGATGCCCGGCATCAGGTAG
>CAZFXH010000073.1:0-1525 GCA_964522905.1 uncultured Anaerolineaceae bacterium | reverse complement strand
CGGACGGGCGACGTCCGGCGTTGCCACCCGCCGGCCGCCTCGATCGCGGCGAGCGTGCCCTCTCCCCCGTCCGCCAGCGGGCACAGCAGGATCTCGTCGCCGGGCCGAGCGCGGCGCCAGCCGTCCGCCAGGGCCTGCGCCACCTCGACCGAGGTCAGCGACCCCTTGAACGAGTCGGGCGCGATGAGCACCGTGCGCCCCCTCACCGGAGATCCTTCCAGAAGAACGTGGTCGCGGCCGGCGTGCCGTCCGTCAGCAGCGCGTGATTCGGCATGACGCCGAGCTCGTTCCAGCCGAGCGCCCGGTACATCGACTCCGCCGCGCTTCCGGTCACCGTGTCAAGGATGAGCATCCAGCGGCCGTCGGCGCTCGCTCGCTCCTCCACCGCGACCATCAGCGCGGCCCCGATGCCGCGCCGCCGCGCCGACTGCAGCACGAGCACCTTGCCGATCTCGGCGCGATGTGGCGAGTTGGGGTTGCGCGAGCGGATGAGGAGCGTCGAGCCCACGAGGGCCTCCCCGTCGAGCGCGACGAAGGCGGAGATGACGCCGTCGCGCACCTGGTCGATGCGCTCGGTCCACCAGGCGGCCGCCTCGTCGTGCGTGACGCCCGCCAGGAAGTTGACCGCCGCCCCGCCGTCGACGGCGTCCACGAGCAGGGCCGCCAGTTGGGGGATCGCGGCCCGGTATTGGTCCGCATCGAGTTCGCGGATCGTCGTCCGCAGGGTGGCGCCGTCGGTCACCGGATGACGGGTTCGATTCCCGCGCGGCCCGCCGCGCGCCGGCGCTCCAGGTATTCGGGGATCCGGATCATCGGCGGGCGCTCCTGGTCGGCGAGCTCGATCACCTCGAGCGACAGGCGGCCCTTGCCGGATCGCGGCAGCTTCATCGTGGAGCCCATCTCGGCAAAGAGGCGCACCTTGCGCCGCTCCTCGAGCCGCTTGATGACGGCCTGGAGGATCACGAACGACATCCGCGACAGCCCCTCGAGCTCCTGGTTGCGGTGGACCCGCCGTTCCAGGTCGACCTGGCCCAGGCCCTCGATCCCGACGCGTTCCGCCGCGTCGATGAGGTGCCCGATCTCGACGGCGTAGCCCGTGAAGAACGGGATCGACTCCAGCAGCGACCGGCGCCCGGCGTACTCCCCGGCGAGTGGCTGGATGAGCCCGGACAGCTCCGGGTAGAACAGGTTGATGAGTGGTCGCGCGACGAGCTCCGTGACTCGGCCGCCGCCGCCTTCCTTGAGAACGCCGTCGGTGACGATGGGTCGCTGGTAGTAGCCCTTGACGTACTGCAGGCGGGGCTCGTGGAGGAGCGGCCCGAGCGTCCCGTAGACCATCCGGTGGTGCCAGTTCTTCACGTCCGTGTCGGCCCAGACGACGATGTCGCCGGTCGTCTCGTAGAGCGACTTCCAGAGTGCCTCGCCCTTGCCACGGAACGAGCCGTACCGGGCGAGGATGTCGGGATGCTGGACCACGCGGGCGCCCTCCGCCTCGGCGATCTCGCGGGTCCGGTCGGTCGACGCC
>CAZFXH010000072.1:0-3535 GCA_964522905.1 uncultured Anaerolineaceae bacterium | reverse complement strand
CCGCTCGGCCTGGATGCCACGGTCTCGGGAACGCAGTCGATGCGCTTCCGCAACGACACGAAGCACCCGGTCCTCATCAAGGCCTACGCCTCGCCCGGCATGGTCCGGTTCGAGATCTGGAGCGTCCCGAACGGTCGCACGGTCTCCTGGAGCCGGCCCAGCGTCAGCAATGTCGTGCGCGGATCTGACAGCGAGCGGAAGACGTCGTCGCTCAAGCGCGGTGAGCGTGAACGCATCGAATGGCCCGTCGACGGCAAGGACGTCTCCGTCACCCGGACGGTCCGCAACGCGTCCGGGGCCGTGGTCCACCGGGACGTGTTCATCTCGCGCTACCATCGGATGGTGGGCGTGACGCTGGTGGGCACCGGATAGCGCCGTCGCACGATTCGCGGCTAGATACTCAATGGGCCATCGCTAGAGGAGGGATACGTAATGCCGATGTACCTGACGCGGTTCAGCTATACGCCCGAGACATGGGCCAGACTCATCGCAAATCCGGAGGATCGGCGAGCTGCCGCCCAGCGATACATCGAGTCGGTCGGCGGCAAGCTGCACGGCTTCTGGTACGCGTTCGGTGGCCACGATGGGTACAACCTGTGGGAGGCGCCGGACAACGTGTCGATGGCGGCCGTCGCGGTCGCGATCGGCGGCGGCGCCCTGAGCTCGTTCGAGACGACCGTGTTGCTCACCGTCGAGGAGACGCTGGCGGCGCTGGAGAAGGCGGGATCCATCAAGTACAAGCCGCCCGGCAGCTGACGAGCCGGAGGCTGAGGCGCGAGGCGCAGGCCGGCTACGCGGCCTCGGGTTCGAGGGAGAGCCGGGCGGCCGCGCTCGGGACGGCGGCTGGGACCTGAGCGCTGCGTGGCGTGACCTTCCACTGCCGCTCGCGCATCGCCTCCTTGAGGTGAGCGGTCCGGGTCATCACGTTCTTGTACTCGGTGTAGAACGCGAAGGACGAGATCGCGAAGACGGCGAACCAGCGCCGCCTCCGCCGTAGCTCCGGACGGGCCAGCCGCCAGGCGGTCCAGGACTGCATGGCGCCCGCGCTCGTGGTGAAGATCGTCGTGAAGACGAAGATCGGCACGAACCAATCCACAGGCGGTGAGCCACGGAGGAACCAGTACCCGAGGAGCGGGAACGCCTGCAGGGAGATCCAGGGATAGACCTCCCGCCAGCCGAGCAGGTAGAGCAGGCCGAACCGCTGGCGCCGGGTGAGACCGGGATTGCGGACCATGGTGACCAGGTGTCGCAGCGATACCTGCGACCACCCCTGCGCCCAGCGCAGCCGCTGTCCCCAGAGACCCCGCCAGTCGGCCGGTGCCAGCTCCGTCGAGATGAGGCCGGGATCAGAGACGATCCGGCCACCTCCGGCGATGACGCGCATCGACGAATCGATGTCCTCGGTGAGCATGAAGCCACGCATCCGCGTGCGCCGCAGCAGCGAGGTCTTCCAGTACCCGTTCGACCCGCCGAAGATCCCGAACCCGTGGATACGCGCGCGCCCAGGGTGGGCCACGGCGTAGATGGCCTCGAACTCGGAGGTCACCATCTTCTGCAGGTAGCCGCTCTGGCCGTTGCGCACGACGCAGTGGCCCTGGACGACGTCGACGCCACTCGCGATCCAGCGCCAGGCTCGCTTGAAGGAACCCTGCGCCGGGTGGTGATCGGCATCGAAGACACCGACGAAGTCACCGGTCACGCGTGAGAGGGCCGCGTTCACGTTCTGGGCCTTCGAGACGCTGTCACGGACGCGCAGCAGCACCAGACGAGGGTCGTCGTCGGCGATCGCCCGCAGATCTGCCTCGACCGGGAGGTCATGCGGGGTGTTGTAGGCCAGGATGATCTGCAGCTCCGGGTAGTCCTGCCGCAGGAACGCGCGCACGGTACCGAGGACCGTTTCGGCCTCGTTCGGCAGATAGGCGGCGATGATCGCCGACGCCGCCGGATAGGGCTCGGCCGGACGGAGCGGTGGGCCATCAGCGCGGTATGCCGCGACCGATTCGATCCAGATGGCCAGGGCCGTGAACGCCAGGGCGATCACGACGGCCAGGTAGACGCCTCCCGTGACATCGAAGCCGATGCCGTCCAGGGTCGCGTATACGAGGAGCGGCAGACCCACGCAAAGGAGCTGTTGGGCGCCGACTTGCAGGGCCGTACGGTGACGGTCGATCGTCCGGCGCACGAAGCCACGCTCGCTTGGGTCAACTTCCCCGACCATGCCCGGCAGCCACTCGACCGGGTAGAGGTCCAGTTGGGTCGCCGCGTGTAGCGTCGCGGTCCAGGCTCGTTCCTCGGCGTCGGCCACCGTCGTCGTCGGGCCGACCGCCGAATACCCGATGACCGGCGTCAGGCGCACCTCCGTGCCGTTGACGACAAAGGTGTGGTGGTACAGCTTCTGGGCCAGCCGATTCAGTCGGACGCGAGCGCCCCGGGTCGAGGTATCGGGCAGGACTAGTGCGAGGTGATTCCGGGAGTAGCCGATGAGGTCCACTCGTCGGCCGTCGGCAGCGACGATGTCGACGATCTCGGCGAGCACAGCGTCTCGAGCCCGCTGACCGAGCTCCGCCTCGATGGTCGGCAACTCGTCGAGCGCCAGGTAGGCGAAGGAGGCTGTGCGGCGCGTGCGCCGAACGCGCTCGAACTCGACGCGCATCATCCGCGCAAGCGACTCGCGGGTCAGGGCGCCGGTGGCGGGATCGTGCAGGAGCTCGTGCCGCGGGACCGCGCGCCGTTCCAGGCGGGCTCGCATACGCGATGCCAGCTCCTGGCGATGCACGGACTGGTCGATGACGTCGTCGGCACCGAGCTCGAACGCTCGAAGGAGGGTCGGCAGGTCGTCGTCCCGCGTGAGCACGATCGCGGCGACTGATCCCAGGACGGGATTGGCCCGGAGCTGGGCGAGCGCTCGCAGTCCGGTCGCATCACCCGGCACCATGACGAGATCGGGTCGAGCGCCTTGCATATGCTGCAGCGCATCCGCTACGTCGGTCGCCTCCACGACGATGTGGCCCTGCTCCGCGGCACGACGGGCAAACGTCGCCCGCTGGCGCGCCTGACCGGAGACGACGAGGACGGTGTCACGGCGAGCGGTGGGGTCCGCGGCCGTCTGCGGAGCCTGGAGGGATATCGGGGAGGACATGTGCATTGAGGATATGGGCGGCTCGCCCGTCTGGCTGTAGTACTCCCTCCGAGCCCACGACATCCGGATGCCCGATGCCGGGGCAATACGACGGGCGATTCGCCGACCAAATTCGGAGGTGGCCGTTTGCCACTCGGCGGTTTCGACTCCCGCATGGAGTCAGGTGAGACGGCCAGTGCCCATGCGGGCACATCAAGAACCAGCTCGGGGTGCACAGTCGCGTCGAGGTGGCGGTGACAGCGATCTGGCTCGGCCTCGTGGAGCCGATGACCGCCGAGCGTGGATGACGACGGGCCTCCGGCCAGACCGTTTCGAGCCAAGGACCACGACTGCTACGATCGCGGTCAACCTGAACGGCTACGGAGGAAGATCGATGAGTCTCACGTTTCGCTCGCT
>CAZFXH010000071.1:0-12238 GCA_964522905.1 uncultured Anaerolineaceae bacterium | reverse complement strand
GGGGCATGGTACTTCGCCACCGTGCAAAGGACGAAATCGGGCTCCGTGGTGACCGTGGCCCGCCAGGCGGCCGTGGTACGTTCGTCCCCCCACGCAAGTACCGATGGTCCCGTGGCACGCGGGGTCACGGGTGGCACGATTCGGTCGTCATGACCGCGCGCCCGCTCCCGCTCGACCCGTCACGCGAGCCGGGACCAGATCCGGATGCCCTGCCGACCCGGCCGTCGCTGTACCGCCGCCTCCTCGGCGGCTCCACCGCGCCCGGCGCGGGTCCGGTCGGTCGAAGGAGCGACAGCGATGAGGCGGAGCTCGCCGAGCGCCTCGACACGATCCTCAACATCGCCGAACGGCTGGCCGCCACGCACGATCGCGCCGAGCTGTTCCGGACGGTCGTGGACGAGACACGTCGCGCGTTGCGAGTCGACTATGTGACCATCCGGGTCGTCGAGGACGGCCAGCTGGTCGTCGCCGCGTGGGCGGGCCTGTCCGACAAGGTGGCGCGGGCACTGCCGGCATTCGGACTCGACGAGGGCTGGGTGGGGGAGGTCCTGCGCACCGGAGAGGTCGCCGCCTGGTCGGACGCGCACGAGGATCGCCGGGTCGGCGCCGAGCGCTACGACGGCATCATCGAGTTCGCCGGCGACCTCATCGCGCCGCTCATCCACCACGATCGGGTGATCGGGGCGATCTCCGCCGTCACTCGCGGGCCACGCGACTGGACGGACGGCGACATCGCGTTCCTGACGACGCTCGCCACGCATGCCACCATCGCGCTCAGCAACGCCGAGCTCTTCGCGCAGACGGAAGCACGGGCTGCGCAGCTTGCGGTGCTGCAGGCCGCCTCGGGCCGCCTGAGTCGCGCGTCGTCGGTGGAAACGGTCGGGCGCACGATCGTGGAAGAGACCCGCAAGATCATCGACTATCACAACGCCCGCGTGTACCTGATCGAGCTGCCCGACGAGGTCGTCCCCATCGCCTTCGAGGGCCGGGTGGGCGCCTACGAAGACGTCGATATGGACCTCCTTCGCTGCCGCATCGGCGAAGGATTCACCGGCTGGGTCGCGCAGCACGGCGAACCGCTGCTCATCAACGACGCCAACGCCGACCCCCGCGGCGCCACCATCACTGGTACCGACGATATCGACGAATCGATGCTGGTCGTGCCGATGCGCTATGACGGCGTTACCGTCGGGGTCATCACGTTGTCCAAGCTCGGCTGCGACGGTTTCGACGCGGACGACCTCCGGCTGCTGATGATCCTCGCCGACCATGCCGCCACGGCGGTGGAGACCGCCCGGCTGCTGACGCGTAGCCAGGAGCTGGCCACGGAGCTGCGGCGACTCCTCGACATGAGCAGCGAGCTGTCGGGCAGCCTCGACTCGCGCCAGGTCGCCGTCCTGATGGCCGGGCATCTCGCGCGAGCGATGGGCGTGGACGAGTGCGATATCAGCTACTGGGACCGCCCGACCGGGCGGGTCGAGACGCTTGGCTCGTTCCCGCCCCACCGGATCGACGCGATCGAGCCCTTCTTCGTCGTCGCCGGCTACCCAGAGACGATGCGCGTCCTCGACCACCAGCAGACCGTCCTCATCGATGCCGAGGACCCGTCAGCGGACGCCGCCGAGGTCAAGCTGCTGGTCCAGGATGGGAACCGCATCCTGGCCATGCTGCCCCTGGTCGCGAAGGGCCAGTCGATCGGGCTCGTCGAGTTGTTCTCCAAGAATGCCGTCCGCTGGGACGCGCAGCGCCTCGAGCTGGCCCGGACGATGGCCAACGAAGCGGCGATCGCGCTCGAGAACGCGCGCCTGTACGAGGACGCCCGCAAGCTCGCCGACCGCGACCCGTTGACCGGCTTCTACAACCACCGGTTCCTGCACGAGCGGATGGGTGAGGAAGTCGTCCGCTCCCAGCGTGGGCGGCGCCCGTTGAGCGTGCTGATGCTCGATCTCGACGACTTCAAGCTCGTCAACGACACGTTCGGCCACCTCTTCGGCGACCGGGTCCTGACCTGGGCCGCCGAAGTGATCCGCTCGACCCTGCGCCACTCCGACATCGCTGCCCGCTACGGCGGGGACGAGTTCGCGCTCATCCTGCCCGACACCGATGCCGAGGAGGCGCGCCGCGCCGCCGAGCGGATCCTCGAGGCCTTCCGCGAGCGACCGTACGTCGGCGAACAGCGCGGGCCCGTGCCGATCGCGGCGTCGATCGGCGTTGCGACCTTCCCGCTCGACGGCCGAACCGGGACCGAGCTCATCGCAGCGGCGGACGTCGCCCTGTACCAGGTCAAGCGCGGCGGCGGGCATGACGCGGCCGCCGCGGGCAAGGGTGCGGCCGCGTAGACCCGCGTAGGCCGGAAGTACCATGCCGGTAGGCCATCCGTACCCCGTCTCGCTAGTGGACGCGACGGCCCCGGACCGCCATCCTCTATTCCCGAGGTGACCGAACCCAACCTGAGCCCCGCTCGTCCCGCGGATCCGTCGGATCGCAGGATCCGCCGGTCCTGGTGGCTCTTCTCCGGCGCCTTCCTCCTGGTCGTCCTCGTCGCGGTGGCGCGCGTCTTCGGCCGCGACCCCGATCCGATCGATTGGTTCCTGCTGGTGGCGGTCGTCGTCGCGGGTGTGGGCGCCCTCCTGCACGCCACGGCGGTCCAGGCGCTCGACGCGCGCAGCCGGTCCGAGGCCGACTCCTTCGCACGCATCCTGTCGGGGTTGTCACGATCCGTGTCGCCGGACGCCATCGTCGATGCCATCGTCGAGGAGCTCGGGGAAGCGACGCGAGCCGACCACATCGTCGTCGTCCGCCGCCGACGCGACACGAGCCTGGTCGAGGCCCGGCTCGTCAGCTCGCACCCGGGCGTTCCCAACCACACGACGCTCCTCCCGGCGGGCGACCTCGACGATCCGGTGAACGGGGGGCGGCCACCGCGACCCGAGGAGGCGGTCGATCGGATCGCCGGGCGCGTACGGGCCGTCTACGGCCTGACCCACGCGCTGGCCGCGCCATTGACGGCCGGCGACGGGGTGGTCGGGGCCATCGTCCTGTCGCGGCGGATCGGTGGGGCCTGGACGGAGGCCACGCGGGGCATCCTGGGGGCGGCCGCCGTCGAGGCATCCGCGGCCCTCGCACGCGCCTACTCGCACCGGGCAGCCGAAGCCCAGGCCTCGACCGACGCGCTGACCGGCCTGCCGAACCGCCGCTACTTCGAGGAATTCGTCTCACTCCTGGCGAAGCGCCGGCGTGCGGGCGACGCCGTGGGGATCCTCATGGTCGACATCGACAAGTTCAAGGTCCTCAACGACACCCACGGTCATGCGACGGGCGACGAGGTGCTGCGCGCGGTGTCGGGCGCCATCGTGGCGGCGGTGCGCGAGGACGACGTCCCAGCCCGGTTCGGTGGGGAGGAGTTCGTGGTCCTGCTGCGCAACCCCGACCCGGGCGTGGCGGTCGAGGTCGGGGAGCGCATCCGCGTGGCCGTGCGAGGGCTGGACCTCGCGCGATTCGGGGTCGGGAGTGTGAGCGTGTCGGTCGGCGTGGCCGTCGCCGACGGCCCCGACGAGCCGATCGAGGCCCTCATCGATACGGCCGACCAGGCCCTCTACCGCGCGAAGCGCGCGGGTCGGGACCGGGTCGTCGCCGCCTGACGATCGGAACGCCCCCGAGCCTGCCTGCAACCGGGGCCCGGGATCCGCCATTCGCCGGTTGGGCCGCGGCTGTGCGTGGGGCGACCGTATCGGCGATCGACGCCGCCCAGATGGGCCTGATCTAGGCCGACAGGGCCGTTTCGGGCCGCAGACGTGCATCCCACGCACGATTCGAGCATGAACGGGCGCCCCTTCCGTGCTCGATCGCCGATAGGCGCATGGGGCGCACGCGGAGCCGTCGTCCGGTGGGCGTCGTCGTCGGAGCGGCTACCATCCGCGAGGTGACCGACGACCAGCGGCCGGCGCTCGCCCCCGATGCCGCCCCGGATGGCGGTACCGAACCGGCCCACGACATCGACGGCGACGCGCACGACCAGGCAGACCGGGACGACGCGCCGCGCGAACTCACGAACGGCGACCTCGCCCGGATCTTCCACGACATCGGCGACATGCTCGAGGTGAAGGGCGAGCTCGTCTTCAAGACCGTGGCCTACCACCGCGCCGCCGATGCGATCGGGCGCAGCCCGGTCGACCTCGTCGAGGCGTATCGAAGCGGCCAGGTCCCCAAGGTCCCGGGCGTCGGCGCCGCGATCAGCGACAAGATCAAGGAGCTGGCCACGACCGGGCGCATGTCGTTCTACGACCGGCTGTGCGCGGAGGTCCCGCCCAGCCTCGTGGAGCTGCTGCGCATCCCCGGGCTCGGCCCAAAGAGCGTTCGCCAGATCTATACCGAGCTCGGGATCGAGACGATGGAGGACCTCCGTTCGGCGGCGGAGGCCGGGACCCTGCAGACCCTCCGCGGCCTGTCGGCCAAGACGGAGCAACTCATCCTCGAGGGCATCGCCCGACTCGAGGCCGCGCCGAAACGCCTGCTGCTGCACCGCGCGGAGATGACGATCCTGGGGCTGATGGACGCCCTGACCGACACGCCCGGCGTCCGCTCGATCGAGCCTGCCGGTTCCTTCCGGCGGCGCCGCGAGAGCATCGGCGATCTCGACCTCCTGGCGGAGACCGACGACGGGCCGGGGCTGATCGAGCGGTTCACGACCCTCGGCGTCGTCGATCACGTCGTCAACAAGGGCGGGTACAAGGCCGCGGTGCGCCTGCTGCGCGGCCCGCAGGCCGACCTGATGGTCATGCCGCCCGGCACCGCGGGCACGTACCGCATCCACTTCACGGGCTCCAAGGAGCACAACGTCCGCCTGCGCGAGCGGGCGCGCGACCAGGGCTGGAGCCTGTCCGAGAAGGGGTTCCAGCGCATCGGGGGGGACGGCGAGCCCCTGGTCGGCGAAGCCGCCGAGCTCCGGACGTTCGCCACGGAAGAAGACGCCTACGCGTTCCTCGGTCTGCCGTTCATCGAGCCTGAGCTGCGTGAGGACCGCGGCGAGATCGAGGCGGCACTGGCTGGCAACCTGCCCCAGCTCGTCGACCTTCCCGACCTGCGTGGCGACCTGCACAGCCACTCGGACTGGTCGGATGGCGCCGACTCGATCGAGGTGATGGCCGAGTTCGCCCGGCGCCGCGGCCACGCCTACCAGGTCCTGACCGACCATTCCCAGTCCCTGGCCATCGCCCGCGGCCTCGCTCCGGATCGGGTGGAGCAGCAACGGACGATCATCGCGGACCTCAACGCTCGCTTTGCGGCCGAAGAGGCGGCTGGCACGGCCCCGCCGGAGACGCCGCCCGAGGGGTTCCGCCTGCTCCATGGCTGCGAGCTCGAGATCCGCGCGGACGGGGCGCTCGATTACCCCGACGAGCTCCTGGAGCGGTTCGACCTCGTCGTGGCGTCCGTCCACGTGTCACGCCGCCAATCGCGCGCCGACCTGACGCGACGCACGCTCAACGGTATCCGCAGCCCGCACGTCGACGTCATCGCGCACCCATCGGGGCGGATGATCGCTACGCGCGACGACCTCGACCTGGACTGGGACGCGGTCTACGCGGAGGCCGCCCGAACGGGCACCGTCCTCGAGATGAACGGCTCGCCCCACCGGCTCGATCTCGCGGTCGAACGGGCGCGCCGGGCGGTCGACGTCGGCTGCACCCTCTCGATCGATTCGGACGCGCACAAGACCGGCGAATTCGAGCACCTGCGCTGGGGGATCAGCCAGGCGCGGCGGGCCTGGGTGGAGCCACGCCACGTGCTGAACACCCGTTCCCGGGCGGACCTCCTGGCCTGGGTCGCGGGCAAGCCGGGGCGCGTGTGAGCGACGGGCGGACGCTCACGGCGCGACGCGACGACGTGGCCGGCCGGCGCGACCTTGCGCTCGCGGCGGTCACCGTCGTGGGGCTGTCGCGTCTGATCGAACCGCCGGGCATCTGGCTGGCGGCGATCTTCCTGCTCGGAGCCATCCTCCTCGGCACGCTCCAGGTCCTCGGGGACGAGCGGACCAGGATCGAAGGGTCGGGCCTTGGCGTGCCGGTGGAGTCGCTGATCCTGCCGGCAGTGGCGGCAGCCGCCTGCGTCGGGGCTATCCGGCTCGTGCCGTTCGGGCTCGGTCTGGCACCGGCCCTGCTCATCACGGGACTGATCGTGGACCGCTGCCTGGCGCTCGAAGCCCGCATCCTCGCGTCCCCTGAGGGCATCGACGCCGAGGAACGCACGGCAGTGCTCGTCACGATCCTCATCGTGGCGTTCCTCGGGTTCGTCGGCGTCGCCGCCATGGTGCCGGGCGGACTGGTCCAGCCGGGGGCCGCGGGAGACGGCGGCCGCCCGCTCCCCGAGAGGGACCTCACCGTCCTCGTGGCCGGCGACGCTGTCATCGCGTTCCTGCTCGGGTACCGCGCGGCGGCGCTGCGGGTCGCGACGGCGCGCGACGCGCTGTGGTCCGCGCTGACCTACGCCGCGGCCATCGCGATCGGCGCAGCCGCGGTGCGGTTCATGGAGATCCCACGCCTGCTGGGGCCCGCGCTGCTGACCCTGACGTTCTACCTGTGGGACGCCTTCCACGGTGCCGCGCCGGCCCGTCGCCGCGATCCACGCTGGCTCTGGCAGATCATCCTGCTGGGCGTCCTCGGCGTCGTCGTCATCGCCCTGAACCTCATGGTGCGAGCGTAGCGAGGGTCGGCCCGAAGAACCCCACGAGCCTCGCCTCGTAGCCGGCCGGGTCGTTGAGCATCGCCTCAGTGTGCTCCGACCCCTCCACGTACCAGCTCTCGACGATCCCGCCCTCGGCCCGGACGGCCTCCTCGAGCCGATGCCCGTACGCCACGCTCAGGCGCGTGTCGTTCGTGCCGTGGGTGATGAACAGCGGCCGCCCGTCGAGCATGCCGACCGCGTCGAGTGGGCTGTACGACACGAGGTCGTCGCCGGAGATGACGCGCGCCATGAGCACGCCGCCGGGAGCCAGGAAGGTGGGATACCCCTCGCGCGTCAGCTCGGCATCGATCGCGGCCCCGAGGTCCGAGTAGCTCGAGTCCTCCCAGACCGCCGTGACCTCGGGCTCCTGCCCGGCGGCCAGCAGCACGGTCGCGGCGCCCAGGGAGATGCCGAGGAGGCCGATCGAGGACGCCGGGAGTCCCTGTTCGCCGCGCAGCCAGTCCCAGGCGCCCAGAACGTCGCGGTACTCGTCCGTACCGCCGGCGAAGCGACCGTCCTCCCGCGTCGAGTCGCCGTGATCGCGCAGGTCGATCAGGAGGACGGAGAACCCGTTGCGGTGCAGCATCCCCGCCGGGAGGAGGACTGCATGATCGTGGCGACATGCGGTGAACCCGTGAACGACGACCACGGCCGGCGCGGGCCCCTCGTCGTCGCTGGGCAGGACCGGCAGCCACCAGCCGGCGACTTCGATGCCTGGGTCGCGGCTCGGGATGCGCACCTCCTCCGGGGCGGGCATCCTCCAGGGGCCGGTGTCGAGCGCGTACTCCGCGGGTGCCTCGAACGCCTGGGGCGTGTTCTCGGTCCACCGGCCGCCACATTGCGTCGGCACGCTCGTGAGCCTGTCCCAGACCACGGCACTGGCGGCGCCGTACGCGGCGAGCGGGACGGCGATGAGGGTCAGGAGGAGCAGCGCCCGGACACGTGACATGCCGGGAGCGTAGGGCACGCGCGTTGCGCAGAGGCGGGCAGGCGCGGTCCGATGGCCCCTGAGGCTGACATCGCTCGCGCCGCGGGCGGTCGACTCCGCCGGTCGTTTGACGCGACGGCCCACCGGTGCTAGAAAGCAAGGCCGCGCAGTGACCCGCGAGATGGCCGCGCGACCCGACCCGACGACCCGCTCCGCGGTGCGCCGCGCCGCGACGCGACGACCAGACCGCGAACACAGAACCTCGCCCCCGATCCGTTCGCGCCCGAAAGGACGACAGCCCGTGACCTTCTCCCCCGACGTCGAGACCAACGCCCAGAGTCCGGTCAACCTGAACCGACAGAAGCGCCAGCTGGCCGAGCAGGCCATCGCCCAGGCGGCGGCCGCCGACTGGACCGAGGCCGCCGCCACGAACCGCAAGCTGCTCGAGCTCGGACCCGACGCGGAAGGCGAGAACCGCCTGGCCAAGGCGCTCTGGGAGCTCGGCATGCTCGGCGAGGCCCGCGAGCACTACCAGACGGCCCTGGCCCTCGACCCGACCAACCGCATCGCGGAGCGCAACATCGACCGGCTCAAGGTCCTGCTGAACGCGGCGGGGGAGAAGACGGTCCCTGCTCAGGACGGGAGCAAGGCCCCGGTCTCGATCTTCGTCGAGGAGACCGGCAAGACCGGATTCGCGTTCCTGACCGACCTCGCCACGCCCAAGGAGCTCGCGCAGGTCAACCCCGGCGACGCGGTCGAGCTCGTGCCCGAGAAGAACCGGTTGATCTCGTACAGCAATGGGATGCGCGTCGGCGTCGTCGAACCGCGCGTCGCGGCACGGCTCCTCAAGCTCATGGCCGACGGCAACAAGTACGCGGCGGGCGTCACGAGCCTGGGCGACAAGGACGTGCGGCTGATCATCCGCGAGATCTTCCAGGATCCCAGCAACTACGGAAAGGTCAGCTTCCCGACCGCCGCCAAGTCGACCGACCTCCGGCCCTATACCAAGGGCACCCTCGTGCGCGAGGAGATGGAGCTCGAGGAGGACCTCGAGGACGACGAGGAGGACGAGGAGATCGAGGACCTGGACCGCGTCCTGCCGCCGGATTCGACGACGGAGGAAGCCTTCGAGGAAGAGCCCGACGAGCTCGACGAGGCGTAGTCCCTCAGGCGGGACCGACCTCCCGGAGCGACGCCGCGGTCGCGGCAGCACGGCGGGCGGCATCCACCGCCAACCTGAGCGCCCCCGCGTCCGGCGGTCGCGGCCACACGGACGCCTCGAGACGGCCCCAGGCCGCCGCCACGAGCCGAACGAGGCGCTCGGCCTCGGATGGCTGTCGGCCCAGCCACACCAGGGTCTTGTCGACCTGGACGGTGTGCTCGGTGATGTGCGACGCCCAGCGGCCCTGGCGGAACCCGACGGTGACCGGGAGGCCGGACCAGCGGGCCCCGAAGCTGAGCTCGTCGCTCGTGAGGTCGGACATCAGCTCCGTCGCGAGCTCGAGCGCGAGATGGAGCCGGTCGCGGACCTGATCGAGCGACCCGTTCGCGGCGACCGCCTCGTCCCACGCGGGGTCGACCAGACCATCCAGCGCGAACGGCAGGCGCTCGTCGCTGGTCCGGATCGCCTGTTGACGCCACCAGGCGGTGTACACCCCGTACGCATGCTGGCTTGCGATGATGTGCGCGACCGTCTGACGGATCGTCCATTCGCCACCACCAGGGTCCGTGTCGAGGTCCGCCTCGGTCAGTGGCGCGAGCAGGCCGATGAGCTCCCAGCGCGCCACGTTGGCCGTCGCGACGGTCGCCTGGTCCAGTGGCCGGGCCGCACCGCGCGCGTCGATCGCGGCGGTGGCCGCGTCCAGGTCCTCGAGGATCCGGAAGAAGCCGTAGCGCCGATCCACCTCGCCGTGGTCGGGCCAGATCCACGGTGCCTCGAGCTCGGCGTCGGGGACGGCGAGCAGGTCGGCGAGGGCGCCGACGATGAGGCCTCGGGCGGCCTCCAGATCGGTATCGGTGGGGGTCGACATGCCATCCGCAACACTACGGGCACGTCCCGCACATGTCGACTCGCCGCGGCCGCGGCTGGCCCCGTGGGCTAGCATCGTCGGGACCATGACCGGCCGTGTCGCCTCCGCCCGCGTCGAAGCGGGCTATTCGCTTCCCGCCTTCGAGCGGCTGGCGCCTGCCCCGTCGGCGATCCTGCTCGCGGCGCGGATCGAGGCCCACACGGGCCCGGGCGATATCGTGGTCGACCTGGCCGGCCGCGGCGGATGGGTCGCTCGCGCCGCGCTCGACCGGCAGCGCCGCGCGGTCTCGATCGAATCGACGCCGCTGACCCGGATGCTCGCGGAGGTCGTGCTCCGGCCGCCGGACGTGCGCCACCTCGACGCCGCGTTCCAGGGCATGTCCGCGTCGCCGCGACGCGAGACCAGCCTCAAGGTGTCGATCGGCGATCTGTTCGCGACCCGCTGCGCGACGTGCGGGCGGATGCTCGTCGCCGACGAGTTCACCTGGTCCGCCGAGGAGGACGGGGTACCGAAGGCGGTCGTGCGGCATTATCGCTGCACCGTCTGCCGCGACCAGCGCGGCGGCTCGGAGCAGCGCCAGGCGCCGCTCGAGCCCGACGATATCGCCCGCGCGACCGCGGAGGCCGACCTCGAGGCGGCGCTGGCCTGGGCTCGCGACCGGTTCCCGGTCGTCGAGGGCGCTCCCACGCTGGTGGACGAGCTCCTCGAGCTCCACACCCCGAGGCAGCTGATCGCACTCACCGCGATCATGGAGCGGATCGAGACGGACCTGCGGGCGGCGAACGTCCTCGCGGCGCTCCGACTCTCACTGCTGCACGCGCTGCTGCCGTCGAGCCGGCTCGTGGGCGCCACGGGCCGGGGCGGCTCGCTGCGCGTAGCGGGTGGCCACGTGCGGCTCCCGGCGGCGACGCAATGGCGCGAGCGCAATCCCTGGCTCGCCTTCGAGGACGCGTTCCGGGCCGTGCGCGGGTTCGTCCAGCGCCTGGAGGGCGGCGCCCTCGGACCGATGCAGGCGCGCCTCGGCGAGGATCTGCAGTCGCTCGGGGAGGGGTCGGCCACCGCGGTCCTGGCGATCGCCAGCCCGTCCGCGATCCGTGCCCTCAGCGACGGGAGCGCGGGCCCCGACGGGCGGACCGGCGGACCGGCCCCGCGCGTGCGGCTCGTGCTGGGCCAGCCACCGATCCGGCCCAGCCTGGATCGGCTCGCCGCCGCCTACCACGGCACGGCCTGGACCCTCGGCCGCGAGGCCGCGGCGATGCTGCCCATCGATGCGCTGGCCGACACGTCCCTGCGGGCGCCGTGGTCGTGGCAGGCCGTCGCGATCGGCCGGTCCCTGGCGGCTGTGGAACCGTCGATGGCGCGCGATGGACGGGTGGTCCAGCTCGTCGATGGCGGGATGGAGGCGCTCGCGGCCGTGGCGATCGGCGGGGCCTCGGCCGGGTACCGGGTCGCCGTCGCTCGCCTCTCGGATCCCGACGACGCCGGCGCGGGGGTGATCGAGCTGGTGCCGCCCGGAGCACCGCTGCCACCGGGGCCGCGCACCCGGGCCAACGTCGGGCTGCCCGCGATCCCAGGCGGTTCCGGGGACTCGGACATGGTCCCCGGGCGCGGGCTCTTCGCGCCTCCGGAGCGCTTCGACCAGCGTCCGTTCTCCTCGGCCGAGGCGGCCACGGCCGTCACGGAGGCCGCAGTCGAGACGCTCCGCGCCCGCGGTGAGCCGGCACGGATGGAGCGGCTCTTCGGCGAGATCCTCGTCGGCCTGGACCGATCGGGCCAGCTCCGCCGGCTCGCCGCCGGTGCGCGCCCGGCTCCAGGCGACGGGCCCGCCGCCGGCCCGCGCGCTGCCGAGTCCGCTCCGACCGGGTCCGCCGACCTCGCATCGGTCCCACCGCCGCCGGGCGGCGGCCCTGCCGCGACGACCGAGGGCGACGCTGCTGCCCCACCGCCGCTGCAGACGGCCGGCTCTGCGGACGCCGTCGAGCGCCTCCTCGGCGTGATCCGAGATGAGCTGGCCCGGCCGAACCACCGCCGCCTGACCGAGATCGAGCCCGGCCGCTGGTGGCTGGCCGACCTTGAGGACCGTGAGGCCGCCGCGGCGCCCCTGGCGGATCGCGTCGAGTGGGCCGTCTTCAGCCTCCTCTCCACCGCGGGGCCGCTGTCGGAGGCCGCCTTCTACGACCGTATGGCGACGATGTTCAGCGGCCACGACCTGCCCGACGAGACCCTCGTCAATGCGTGCCTGGACAGCTACCGGAGCATGGCCAGCACGCCCGACCGCCTGCTCACCGGCGACGACCTGCTCAAGCGCAGCCAGGAGCACACGGAGTTGCTCGCGGCACTCGCCGACGCTGGCCACCGGATGGGGATGCGCGTCTGGCTCTCGCAGCGCGAGCAGGCCCGGCGGCACGGGCGGGGCACCCTCGCCGACCTCCTCGGCGAACGCGAACAGACGGTCAACCTGGGCGGCATCGGCCGGTCCGTTCCCGAGATCTCGGACGTGGATGCGATCTGGTACCGGCGGAGCAAGGTCGCCTTCCTGTTCGAGGTCGAATGGACGGCG
>CAZFXH010000070.1:0-6040 GCA_964522905.1 uncultured Anaerolineaceae bacterium | reverse complement strand
GTTCTGCTCGCGCTGATCGGGGCCTTCGCGCTCTCGTGGGTCGGTGGGCGGGTCGGTGCCGTCGCGGACAGAACGGGCGAGCAGGTCGACTCGATCGTCTCGACGCTCGATGAAACGGCCATCGTGCTATCGAGCATGGGGACGTCGGCGACTTCCTTCTCGGGGACGTTGGAGCGGACGCCGCCCGCGGTCCGGCAGACGGCGGCGACGGTCGCCAATCTGCGAGCCAACCTGATCCTGGTCCAGGGTCAGTTGGCGGCGATCAACATCCTCGGGGCTCGGCCGTTGGCGGACGCCGCGAACCTGTTCGGCCAGATGGCGGCAGATCTTGAGGGCCTCGACGCGCGGCTCGAGGTCATCGCCGCGGACCTCGACGCCAACCGGACGGCACTGCGCGACAACTCGAGGAAGCTGCAGTCGCTCGGGACGGAGCTGGACGGTGTCGCGGACGACCTGCGCGCCGGCTCGATCGAGGAGAGCCTGGCCGACGTCCAGCTGATCCTGATCGTGCTGTCGGCGTTACTCGTGGTCTGGGCGCTGCTCCCCGCCGCCGGCGCGCTCGCGCTCGGCCTGTGGCTCCGGCGCGAGTTGCGCGATCCCGACGGCGGGAGTGGCGTTGCTCCCTAGCGCAGCTCGTGGCGGAGTGCGGACCGCCCAGCGAGGTAGCCGCTCATCCCGTGGACGCCGCCGCCCGGCGGTGTCGATGACGAGCACAGGTACAGCCCGGGTCCGGCGCGATAGGGATCCAGGCTCGGCACCGGTCGGAAGACCGTTTGGCGGATGTCTGCGATGCCGGCATTGATGTCGCCCCCGATGTAGTTCGCGTTATGGGCCTCCATCTGCGCCGGCGAATGTGTGGCGCGGGCGAGGATCAGGTCACGGAATCCCGGGGCGAAGCGCTCGACCTGTGCCTCGATCCGGGCGGTCATATCGACGTCCGAGCCGGCCGGCACGTGGCAGTACGCCCAGGCCGTCGTCTTGCCGGCCGGCGCGCGCGACGGATCCCACGGGTGGTACTGGACGAGCAGCGTGAACGGCCGCTCTGCGTGTCGGCCGGCGGCGACTTCCGACTCGGATGCCGCGATCTCGTCCAGCGTCCCACCGAGATGGACCGTGCCCGCGCGCCGGAGGCCATCCGCAGTCCACGGGATGGGGCCGTCGAGTGCCCAGTCGACCTTGAACACGCCCGAGCCGTAGCGGAAGGCTTCGTATCCGCGGCGGGTCTTGGGTGGCAGCCGGTCGCCCGCGATGGCCACCACGGCCCGCGGGGTCGTATCGAAAAGGACGGCTCGGGCTGGGGGGAGCTGCTCCAGTCGATCAACCCGGTCACCCGTGACGATCTCGCCGCCGAGTGAGCGGAGCTCGGCAGCCAAGGCTTCGGTCACGGCCGCCGAGCCGCCGCGGATCATGGGCCAGCCGACGGCGTGGGCGTACATCCCGAGCACCAGCCCGAAGGAGGCCGACAACGGGCGGTCGAGCGCGACCATCGAATGTGCGGACAGGCCCGCGAACAGCGCCCGGGCTGGCTGGCCCCGGAACCGACTCCTCGCCAGCCCCTCGGCTGAGCGCAGGGCAGGCATGCCGAAACGGGCGAGCGCCAGTGGGTGGCGCGGGACGTGGACGACCGGGCCCAGGAGCTCCTTCGACAGCTTCCGCACGTCCCGGACGAGTGGCCCGAAAAGCCGCAGCCAGGCCCCCCCGTCATCGGTCCGGCGATCGCGGTCCAGGCCCGCGGCGGTCGCCTCGAACGACCGCTCGAGTACGGCCGCCAGCCCGCCGTCCAGGGCGTGCGCGAGGGGCGCATCGGGGTGGATGAGCTCGACGCCGTGAGCGTCCCAGTCGATGGTGCGGAAGAACGGGGAGGCCGCGGTCAGCGGCAGGATCGTCGAGCAGACGTCGTGGCGGAACCCGGGGAGCGTCAGTTCCTCGGTCCGGGTCCCCCCACCGATCGTCGGGGCCGCCTCGTAGACCCGGACCGATCGACCGGCACGGGCCAGGGTCAGGGCGGCGGCGAGGCCGTTGGGCCCTGACCCGACGACGATCGCATCGAGGCGGGGAGTCGTCATCGGCTCTTGTCAGATGACAAGCTGGCGCCCCGCAGCCAGAGCGTGATCGAGGCCGGCCTCACGGCCTGGCCGGCCACGCCAGTCAGGGTTCGACTGACGCTGTCGAGCTCGACCTCGTCCCGCATGCGAGTCCCGAACGCCACCAGCAGGCGGTCGTGGTCATATCGGGACCGGTAGAAACGCCGGTCGACCGCGTCGCGAACATTTCTCCGCAGCGGCCCGAAGAGAACTGCGATGACGAGGGTCGAGAGGGCGACGGGTAACGTTTCGCCGCCGATGATCCGGCTGAGGATCGACTGCAGCGCCAGGATCATGGCCACGTAGATCCCGGCGAGGATCGCCACGACGACGCCGTAGACCAGCGTGCGCCTGATCACGACATCGATGTCGTACAGCCGATACCTGAGGATCGCGATCCCGGTCGCGATGGGGATGAGCAGGAGGGTAGCGAAGATCGCGTACTGTGCGAGCTCGCCGGCGGTTCCCGGCAGGTCGACTGCCAGGACGACCCAGCTGAGGCCATGAAGGGCCGCCGCGAAGGTGATCCACTTCAGTTGCTCGCGCTCGATCCCTTGTGCGCGCCGCAGCCGCGGCACGAGACCGACGGCTGCCGCGATGGCGCCGCCAAGCACCGGAAACCACGCAACCCCGCCGCTCTCGAGCGGTGACCCAGAGAACGCCGGGATGCCGACGGGATTCTGGAGTGCCGGGTAGTCGACCATGCGGGGCGTGAACGCGTTGCCGACCGCGAGACCAAGGACACCGACCGTGATGAGGGCCCCCACGACCCTCCATCGACTCGACGCGAGGTGACCCGTGGGAAAGACCAGGATGAGGAGCAGCGGCGGCGCAAGCGTGGCAGGAAAACCCCACACTGCGAGCCAGGCGGCCCACTCCTGACCCGGTATCGCCTGCGCGGACCTCGCCACGCTATCGGACAGGGCCACGAACGACCCCAACGCGCCGGTGGCCAGTGCTAGCCGCCCGATCCGGTTCGCCGCATCGCGGCTCACGATCAACGCTCCCACGGCGCCGAACGCGACGTATGCCGCCGGGTACAGCACGATGTCAGGCGTGAGCGCCTCGCCGGTCGCAACGGCCCACACGACGAGAGCGGCGACCATCGCAGCCAGCGACAGCGCGAAGACGGCCCATGTCAGGGCAGCTGCGCGCCTCATGCGGGGGCCCATATCCCCGAGCGGGCGCCTCGGGACCGGCGGGGCGGCAGGCCCAGGACCGGCTCTGTCAACCCCGGCCGGTCAACCGCCGCACCGGTGCGGTGAGGGTCCGGCGCATCGTCCGAAGCGTGATGCTGTTGCGGATGTTGCTGGCCTGGCGCCACTGGCGGCGCTTGTCGATGCACACGACCTCCGAAACCACGGCCGGTTCCGTTGCGCCCATCACCCGACCGACGTTCCTGAGCGTCTCCTGCCAGAAAGTGTTGTTCATGCGACTTCCGCCGAACATCAGGCCCAGCTCGTCGAAGGGATCTGACGCCCGCTCGAGGGCCTGGACCTGGGCGACCGTCACGTCCCCGTCGCGATAGGCAGAAAAGGTGATCCATCCCGACAGCATGTGGCCCTCGGGCGCGATGAATGTGAATGATTCATCGTCCGCATAGATGACCATGACGCCGGTGGAGAACTTGACCGGGGCACCGGGGACGGGAGCGATGTCAAGGAGCGCCACCTCGCCAGGGACGATACCAGCCAATGGCGCGTAGAACTTGCCCTTCTTCGGCCAGAACGTCGCGAACCGCTCCTTCCAGACGACGATGACCTCCTGCGGGCTCATCGTCGAGCCCTCAAGCGGTACTCGGAAGGTCTTCTGCCAGAGCTGACCGAATCCCTGGAGCGGGCTGGCCACGCGCTTGCCGGTGACACTATCGACGCCGGCGCCGGCCACCCGCTCGGCCGAGAGCCGATCGACCGGCTTCGCCCAGTTGGCGGCGTCTCGTGATGCGGGATCCGGCGTCGGCGTGGGCGTCGGCGTCGTCGTCCCTTCGGTGGTCGTCATGTCACACCTCCACGGCCGCGACGGCCGCCCCTTCGTTCTCGTGGATCTCGATCGCCTCGTCCAGGCGCGTCAAGGCCAGGATCTCGCGATAGTGGTCCGACAGGCCGCTCGCCAGCAGGCGGACGCCGCCGCGCTGGGCCCGCACGAGCAGCGTCACGAGCAGCCCGATGCCGCCACTGTTCATGTACTCGAGCCCGGAGAAGTCGAGGATGATCGCGCCGGCGCCGTCCTCGATCGCCCTGGTGTAGCCGGCCATCAGCTCCGCTTCGCTGGCCGACGTGACGTCGCCGGCGATGCGCAGCGTTGTGACGACCCCACTGCGGTCCAGGGCCACGGTGGTGGCGTTCATGCGGCGTCTCCTTCCACGATCTCCATGAAGTCCGATAGCCGGGTGATCCGGAAGATCTCCCGGTAGTGCTCGGTCAGGCCGATCGCCCGGACCGCGCGACCGTCCCGACGGGCCTCGGCCAGGAGCCGCACCACGAGGGCGATACCCGTGCTGTTGATGTAGCCGACCTTTTCGAAGTCGAGGCTTACCCGGCGGGGCCCGAGCGCGGCGACCCGCTCGTATGCAGCAGCAAGCGTCTCGTCGGCTCGCGCGTTGAGGTCGCCGCTGAGACGCACCCGGACCTCGTCCGGGATCTCCGTCACCTCGGCTCCGAAGCGTCGCTCATCCATCGGTCGGCTCCTCCCGCGCCATCGTCAGGGTGACCGTCTGGGTCGACCCGTCCGTGGTCACGTCCATCGAATCCACCATGTTCTGGATCAGGAAGAGGCCCCACCCTCGGGCCTTCTGGGCGCCGGCCAGCTTCAGGTCGATGTCGGGCATCTCGGCGTCGTCGGGCACCGCGCCCGAGAGGGCGCGATCGGTGATGCGGACGATCACGGCGTCCGGCGTCGCTTCGACCTCGAGGTCGACCGGGACGTCGGCTCGGCCCTGGCTGCCGTACTCGATGGCGTTCATCGTCGCCTCGCTGACGGCGGTCTTGAGGCGCTCGAGTCGGGCGGGCGAGATCCCGAGGTCGGCGACGGCCGCGGCCACCCGGTCCATGGCCAGGCGCTCGTTGCCCTCTTCGCCCGGGATCGAGAAGGCGCTGGTCATGGTCGGAGCTTCGCCCGTCTGGTCGGATACGCCGGAGGCTCGACGCAGGGTGACGAGCGTGATGTCGTCCTCCTGCTCCCACTCGGCGCCGGTGAACTGCCGGAGCGTCTCGAGCAGGCGGTCGAGGAGCTCGCTGCCCGCGTCGTCGACGGTCATGGCCTCGCGCAGGCGGGGGAACCCGTACATCTGCTGATCGACGTCGTGCGCCTCGACCAGGCCGTCCGAATAGAGCAGGACGTTGCTGCCCGGGGCGATGACGCCCTCGGTCTCCTCGTAGCGGATGCCGGGCATGAGGCCCAGCGGCATCCCGGTGGCGCGGAGTTCGACCACGCCGTCGTCGGTTCGGATGTAAGGCAGGTTATGGCCGGCATTGGCCATGACGATGCGGCCCGTCTCAGGATCCAGGATCGCGAACAGGCAGGTCACGAACATCCGGGCCGGCATCTCCGGTTCCAGCAGGGCGTTGGCCCGGGCCAGGATCTCGCCCGGTGAATCGCTCCGACTGGCTTCGGCGCGCAGGATCGAGTGCGTCCGGGCCATGACCAGGGCCGCGGGTACTCCCTTGTCGGTGACGTCGCCGACGGCGATGCCGAGGCGCCCGCCGGGCATCTCGATGAAGTCGTAGAAGTCGCCACCGACGGCGCGCGCCGGGCCGTAGTAGGCCGCGATCTGCCATTGCGGCAGGCTCGGCAACTCGCGTGGCAGGAACTGCTGCTGGATCAGGGTCGCGACGCGCATCTCCTGTTCCATCCGTTCGCGCTCGGCGGCCTCGTGGGCCTGCTCGCGGACGAGCTGGGCGACGCGGATCGCGGGCGCAGCCTGGGCGGCGAGCGTCGTGAGGAGTCGGCGGTCGTCA
>CAZFXH010000069.1:0-16875 GCA_964522905.1 uncultured Anaerolineaceae bacterium | reverse complement strand
AAGATCCGTCAGGATCTTGCGGGCCTCGTCGAGCTTGGCAGGATCGGTCTCGTTGAGTGAGTAGCCGAGCATCTTGAGCGGCATGACCAGGACGTCACCGAGGCTGTCGACCATCACCGTTCGCCCGGTGTACTTGCCCGTCGCGAGGTCGTAGAACTCGCGCCAGGACGTGACCGGCTCGGTCACGATCTTCTTTCGGACGAGGATGCCCGTCGTTCCGAAATCCTTCGGTACGTGATACTCGTTGTTCGGATCCCAGCTCTGGCTCAGCAGTGCCGGGTCCATGTGCGCCATGTTCGGGAGACGGCTCGCGTCGAGCTTGTCGATGAAGCCGTCCTCGATCATCGGGACCAGGAACTCGGCCGTCGGGCAGGCGATGTCGTAGCCACTGGCGCCACCCTGGAGCTTGGCCAGCAGCTCCTCGTTGTTGGCGAAGGTGTCGTAGGTGATCGTCGTGTTGTGCATCGCCTCGAACGCCGTGATGTTCTCCGGGGCGATGTAGTCCGACCAGTTGTAGATGTACAACTCGTTCTCGATCGCCGCCGCGGACGGCGCGACACTGGCGGGCGCACTCCCGGACGGCGCACTCGGCCCCGCCGCCGTGGGCGCAGCCGATGTCTCACCGCCGGTGGTGCATGCTGCCAGCGCGGCACTGCCGCCCAGCAGCCCCGACGCCGCCAGGAAGCTGCGTCGGTTCACTTTGGTCCTGGCGATCGTCGCCAGGTATTCGTTCCAGTCGCGCTCTGCCACCGTCAGTCCTCCTCTTGCGTGCCGGCGTTCTCCGACGCGGCTTCTGGCTGCCTCATCCCACAAGGATGAGATTGGCGTCCTCCAACCACCGGACGACCACTGGATCGCCCGGTCCCACTCCCGGCGCACCCCCGGCACCGGCCGCGTTCTGGTGGCGGACGATGAGCTCGCCCGCCTCCTCGGTCGCAACGCGATACTCGGTCTGGTCACCAAGGTATGTACCCTGGCGCACGCGACCGGCGACCTCGGTGATCCCCGGAGAAGTTGCCTGCGGCCGGTCGATCGGAACGACCTCGAGCCGCTCGGGGCGGATCGCCACAGTCACGGCGTCGCCCGCGGTGGGCCGCGCCTCGGGGTCTGTCGCGCGGCCTCGCAGCGTCAGTCCCTGCGCACTCCTGACCGTCATCATCTCGACTGCCCGGCCGCCCTCCACGACCGAGGCGTCGATGAAGTTGGACGTGCCGATGAAGTCGGCCACGAACCGGTTGACCGGCCGCTCGTACAACTCCGTCGCATCGCCCTGCTGAAGGACCCGGCCGTCGCGCATGACGACGATGACGTCGCTCATCGTGAGCGCTTCCTCCTGGTCGTGGGTCACGTACACGAACGTGATTCCGACCTCGCGCTGGAGGGCCTTCAGTTCCAGCTGCATCTCCTTGCGCAGCTTGAGATCGAGTGCGCCCAGGGGCTCGTCCAGGAGCAGGACGGTGGGCCGGTTCACGAGCGCACGGGCGAGGGCGACGCGTTGCTGCTGGCCGCCCGACATCTCCCAGGTCCGTCGCTTGCCGTAGCCGTCCAGGCGCACGAGTTCGAGCACCTCCGTCACCCGGCGCTCCTCCTCCGCTTTGCCGACCTTGCGCTGGCGCAGCCCGTAGCCGACGTTCTGGGCGACGTTCATGTGCGGGAACAGCGCGTAATGCTGGAAGACCGTATTGACGTTGCGCTGGTACGGAGGGACGCCCGCGATCGGCTGGCCCGCCAGCAGGATCTCACCCTCGGTCGGCTGCTCGAAACCGGCGATCATCCGCAGGGTCGTGGTCTTCCCGCAGCCGGACGGTCCGAGCAGCGAGTAGAACGTCCCCCGGGCGATCGAGAGGTCCATCGCGTCGACGGCGGTGACCGTGCCGAAGCGCTTGGTCACGCCGATGATCTCGACGTCCGGAGCGGCGGTACCGGTGGCGGCCGGGGGGACGGACCCGGCGGTCTCGCTGGCTGGCCGAGCGTCAGAGGTCAGGGAGGCGGTCAACGGCGGTCCTCGCGCATCGGTTCCGGTCGCTGATCAACATCGCTGTAGCCGGGCTACAGGATCGCTGCATCGTAGGGGCGCGCCACGCGCGCGTCAACGCGCCGTACGTGCGAATCTCGCAGGTGCACAGGCTGATAACACGACGATGCACGGTGGACCTGAACCTATACTTCAGGCAAATCGCAGCAGACCGCCTCGACGCGGAGGACGCCCGTGGTCACCGAGCTCCAGTTGGGGACCCGCATCCGATCACTGCGCCAGGCGCGTCGCTTGACCTTGCGCGATGTCGCCGTCCGCGCCGGCGTCACCGAGAGCTTCCTGTCGCAGGTCGAGCGGGACGTGACGAGCCCATCGATCGCCACGGTCCACCGGATCGCCAGCGCCCTCGGGCTATCGATCGCCCAGCTGTTCACCGAGGACACCGAGACCGGTCGCGTCGTCCGGCGCGAGGCCCGCCGGCGGATCACCTACCCGGGACTCGGGGCCGTGGACGAGTTCCTCACCTCGAACCTGGCGGGACGACTCCAGGTGATCATGTCGACGGTCGACCCGGGCGGCGGCACCGGCCCAGAGCCCTACACGCACGATTCGGACGAGGAAGTCGTGGTCGTGCTGGCGGGCGTGCTCGACCTGTGGGTCGGCGACGAGCATTACGTCCTGCGCGAGGGCGATGCGATCACGTTCCCGTCGCGGCTGCCGCACTGGAACGCCAACCACGGTGACGCACCGGCGACCGTGCTCTTCTGCCTGACCCCGCCGAGCTTCTGAGCCGGTGCGCCCTCGCACCGAGGGCGGGACCATCGTGGCGGGTCAGCCGCGGACCATCGAGCCGCATCGTTCGGTGGCTGCGCCGGCGTAGGCTCCGTCCATGAACGCACGACGGGAGGCGCTGCCCCGGTTCCGGCGCTGGCTTATGGCCGCCGCCCTTGGGTTGTCCATGCTCGGAGCGATGCCATGGGCAGTGGCCGCCGCCGAGGAACCGTCCGCCACGCCGCCACCCACCGCCACCCCGATCCCGACCCCGGATCCGACGGCGACACCAGCGCCGACGGCGACTCCCGCCCCGACCGCCAGCCCGACCCCGACCCCGACGCCGGCTCCCACCGCCACCCCCACCCCTCGCCCGACCGCCACCCCGACGCCGGCTCCGACCGCCACACCGCTGCCGACGCCCACACCGCGCCGGACGCCGGTCATCACGAAGGTCAACCTCTACCGCTCGACGGCGATGGTCCGCCAGTACACGAACTACTGGTGCGTGCCGGCGACCACGCAGTCGATGGTCAATCTGGTCCGCCGCACGAGCAACCGGAGCTACCGGACGCAGAAGTTCTTTTACAAGAAGATCCGCGAAAACAATCGGTACTACTACCGGACGCGCGGCAACGATCCGCAGGGTTGGGCCTGGGGCCTGCGCTACTTCTCCCGCGGCACCGCGATGTACGCCGCACGGGCGTACACGAACAAGCAGCAGGCCCTGAACGCCATCGTCGCGTCGATCGCCAAGTACCGAGACCCGGTCGGCGTCACGGTCAAGAACGGTACCCACGCCTGGATCGTCCTCGGGTATCGAACCAGCCACGATCCGATCGAGCCCACGAAGAAGACGATCCTCGGATTCTACGTGAGCGGGCCATTGGGCTCGAAGGCCGACAAGTGGCCGTACGCCTACCTGACCGTCGCCCAGTTCAAGTCCTACTTCACCCGGTATCACGAATGGCAGCGGAAGGTGATCTGGGAAAGCAAGTGGGTGATCATCGCCCAGTGACGCCCGGCCCGCGACCCGTCCGCAGCGCTACGATGATCGCCACATGTACGCCGTCATCATGGCCGGCGGCGGTGGGACTCGGCTCCATCCCCTGAGTCGCCCCGAGCGCCCGAAGCCCTTCCTGCCGCTCCTCGGCGACGAATCCCTGCTCCAGGCCACGGAGCGGCGGCTGCGCCGGCTGACCGCCGACATCACGGTCGTGACCGAGGGACGCTACGAGCGGCTGGTGCGCGACCAGCTTCCGGCTGCCGCCCTGCTGCTCGAGCCGATGGGTCGCAACACGGCGGCCGCGATCGCCCTCGCGACGATCGCCCTCGACCGGCCGCCCGAGGACGTGATGCTCGTCGTCCCGGCCGATTCCCATATCGATCCGGCGCGCGAGGACGTCTACGCGGACGTCCTCGCGAAGTCGGCGGAGCACCTCGCGACCGGCGCGTTCGACATCGAGGATCCGCTCGTCACGCTCGGCACGGAGGTCACCCGGCCCGCCACCGAATACGGCTATCTCATCCCCGACCTCGCGACGGCCGCGGACATCGATGGCCTGGGGGCCTACCGCCTGTCGGCGTTCGAGGAGAAGCCGAGTCCCGAGCGGGCGGACGACCTGACCCGCATGGACGGGGTCGCCTGGAACGCGGGCATCTTCCTGTGGCGTCGCCGCGCGATCACAGCGGCGCTCGGGCGCTACACGGGCCTGCTCCAGACGCTCGGACCCATGATCAATGCGCCCGCGATGCTCGAGCACGCTTACGAGGCGATCCAGCGGGCGGTGTCGATCGACTACGCCGTCATGGAGGGCGCCGCCCGCAACGGCCAGGTCGCGATGGCTTCGATGGATGTCGGCTGGTCGGATCTCGGGTCGTGGTCCGCGTTGCTCGGCGCGGTCGGTGCGCGCGGCGAAGGTGGCGTGGTTCAGGCTGGCGAAACCGTCGAGGTCGGTGACGACGACCTCGTGGTCCGGCGTGTCGACGGGCAGCTCGGGGTCATCGCGCCGCTGGAGCGCGGTAGCATGACCGCCTCGCAGCCGATCGCGGTCCTCCGCGGATCGGCGCCCGACATCGGGCACATCCGCGAGCTCATCGAGCGCTGTACGCAGGCGGGAGGCTGATTGACCACGACGACCGGCGGGGCGGCGCCGACATCGATCGTCTTCGGCACGGACGGCTGGCGGGCGCGGGTCGCCGACGAGTTCACGTTCGACAACGTGCGTCGCTGCGCGGACGGGGTCGCCCAGTACGTCGCCGACCAGGGCGCGGCCGCGAAGGGCGTCGTCGTCGCCTTCGACCGGCGGTTCGCCTCGGAGCACTTCGCGGAGGCCGCGGCCGAGATCCTGCTCGCTCAAGGCATCCCGGTCGTGCTCGGGGTCCACGCGGTCCCCACGCAGATGTGCTCGTTCGAGGTCGTCGAGCGAGGGGCCGCGGCCGGCATCGTGATCACCGCCAGCCACAACCCATGGGTCGACAACGGCTTCAAGATCAAGGCCCCGAGCGGCGCCGCGGCCGGACCGGAGATCCTCGCGGCCGTCGAGGCCCGGCTCGCGGTCAACGGATCCGCGCGGCTGGACCGCCGGCCCCTGGCCGACGGGGAGGCGGCGGGGCTCGTCGAGCGGTTCGACCCGTTCGACGGCTACGAAGCATTCGTTCGGCGGACCGTCGACCTGGACGCCCTGCAGGCAGCGGACCTCGACGTGCTCGTCGACCCGTTGTGGGGCTCGGGGGCGGGCTGGCTCAGCCGCTTGCTGGCCGGCGGGCGGATCCGCGTCCACGAGATCCACACTGAGCGGAACCCGTATTTCGGCGGCGTCAACCCGGAGCCGATCCGGCCCCACATCGACGAGGCGCTCGGCATGTTCGCGGGCGGCGCCTACGACCTGGGCCTGTTCCTCGACGGGGACGCCGATCGCGCCGGAGCCGCCGACGAGCGGGGGACGTTCATCCACCAGCTCGAGGTCACCGGGCTCCTGATGTATTACCTGGCCGAGCACCGCGGCTGGCGGGATCCGGTCGTCGTCAGCGTCAACAACACGTCCATGGCCGCCCGCCTGGGTGAGCGGTACGGGATCGCGACTCACGAGACGCCGGTGGGGTTCAAGTTCATCGGTCCGAAGATGATCGAGACCGGAGCGATGATGGGCGCCGAGGAGTCGGGTGGCTTCGGCTTCGGGATGCACCTCCCGGAGCGGGACGGCGTCTACGCCGACCTGCTGCTGCTCGACCTGTTCATGCGCGAACGAGCGGCCGGCCGCTGGCCTGTATCGGCGGCCATGCAGCACTTCCACGAAGTCGCCGGGCCGTCGTTCTATCGGCGCATCGACGTCCACGTGGACCGGGCCGAGTACGCCGAGGTGAAGCGGCGGCTGCTGGTCGATCTGGCCTCGGACTCGCCCACAGACCTCGCCGGCGAACCAGTCGACCAAACGGTCGCGCTCGACACTGGTGACGGGTACAAGTTCTTCCTCCCGGATGGCTCGTGGTTGCTGATCCGGGCGTCCGGGACCGAGCCCCTGGTGCGCGTGTACACGGAGGCAACCTCCGCGGGTTCGCGGGATGCGCTGCTCGTCGCGGGCGAGGCGCTGGTGCGCGGCTCGTGACGTCGGGCCACGCGGCCTCGCGCCGGGTCGACAAGCCGTGGGGCCACGAGCTGATCTGGGCGCAGACCGACCGCTACGTCGGCAAGGTCCTCGTCATCGAGACGGGCAGGCGCCTCTCCCTCCAGCGCCACGAGATCAAGGACGAGACGATCCTGGTGCACTCGGGCCGGCTGCGGCTGTTCCTCGAGGACGACGACGGCGTCGTCCGGGAATCGGAGCTGGGGCCCGGGGAGTCCCGGCGCGTCCCCACCGGCCGCGTCCACCGCTACGAGGCCATCGAGCGGTGCGAACTCATCGAGGTTTCGACGCCGGAGCTCGACGACGTCGTCCGTCTCGAGGACGATTTCGGGCGCGAGGGTACCAACGCCCCGTAGGTCCTCGATAGGATGATTTCCGGGGATGACCTGTCGGTCGCGCGGGTGTAGGCTGACGGCACGCGACCGCCACCACCGGTCGATGGTGCAGACCGGACGGCGGCCTCGTCAGCGCCCCCAGGGGCGACGGAGGTTAGGACCGATGCACAGCTCACTGATCGGCAAGGTCGAGAAGGCGAATCGATACGCGCGGGAACTCGATCGGATCACGGTCGACCGCCTGTCACTCACCTTCCGCGGCGACAACGACACGCACAATGTCGCCCTCGATGCCGGCCAGTGGCGTTGCACCTGCCACTACTTCGAGAGTTGGGGCTCATGCGTCCATCTCCTCACCCTGCAGAAGGTCATGGGCGTCATGCTGCCCGAGGAGGCGCAGGTCTCGATCTTCTCCGCCGGGGAGCCCGTCCCAACGTCCTGACCCGAGGGCGCGCTAGGCGCCCCGCTCGTTAGCGCAACCCCAACCGGTTCACTCCACCTCGAGACGCCAGAAATAGCGTGCGTTGCCGGCTCCCGCGGCGAACTCGACGAATACCTCCACGGTCCATACCCCCGGTCCGGGTGCATCGAACCGCGGGATGCCGGGGCCTTCGCCCAGCGTCACGGCGCCGTCCGGGCCCCCGGCTGCCGCCGGCACCAAGCGAGCCATCCAGGCACGGATGCCGTCGTCCGGGGCGAGGCTGACCGTCAGCGGCTCGCCGGCCCCGACCGCGAGCGGAGCGCCCGGGAGCCACGGCGAGTCGCTCCCGGTCTGGAACCAGACGAACGTGCCGAGCTGGCCTGCGACCGGATCGCCGCCCTCCGCCGCCAGGAGGGCGTCGGGCGGCGCATCCCGGCCGGCGACGGTGGGCGACGGGCCGCGGGTGGCGATCGACGGCACGGAGGGTGCGACGGAGACGCCCGCGACCGGCGTCCCGGTCGCCGCCGTGCCGCCCGCCGGTGTGCCGGCGGGTCGGCACCCGAGGACAAGGCTGACAAGGATGGCGACGCCGACGACCGCGCCGGATCGCGTACCGAATGGAGCTATCGACGTCACCGGCTTCGCCGTCCTTTCGTCAACTGCCGATCGATTCCAGACAGCCCGTGCACGACCCGACCCCGGCGTAGACGACCGGGCTCGCGTCTCCGCGTAGCCCTTCGCTCGTGGGAGTGGAGAAGACGGCGCGGAACTCCGCGGACCCATAGAGGCGCAGGGCGGTCATGTAGGTCCCCGCCGGGGTGGTGTAGGCCATGGTCGCGATCGTGGTCCACGTGGTCCCGCCGGGCGGCCGGCGTTGCAGCTTGACCGTTCGGCGCGAGACGGGATTGCCGCTAAGACGGCCATAGTCCGTGTCCGTCACGACCTTCAGGAACGCCGTGAACGTCACGGTGCCGCCGTAGGGCACCCACGAGGGACTGTGGCTCAACGACAGCACGGTCGGGAGATCTAGGCAGCTCGAATACGGGTGCGACGGGTGCTGGGTGTCGTACCGGATCTGGAGCCTCGCGACGTCGCAGACACCCAGGACATGCATGTTGTAGCCATCGCGGGGCTTGGTCCTCGAGAACGTCTGGACCACGGCATCCGTGTAGTCACGCTCGTCGGAGAAGTTCACGTGGTGGCCGAGGCCCTCGATGTGACCGAACTCGTCCAACGCGATCGTCTCGGCGTCGTAGCAGCCATTGGGCGGGCTCGAGTACATCTGGCACCACTTGAGCGTGCCCCAGTCGAAGACCCGTCCATGCTCGCGGAACCACATCGTGAAGCCGTCGGGAGCGCTGCGCGTGAAGCACGCGAGGCCGTTGACGCCGCACGTGCCGGTGCCGTAGCCGATCGGGTTGGTGCCATCCGGGTCGTGTTCGAAGAGCGCGGCCCGCGACTCCCGTGTCTCTTCGATATCGGCCGCGGCCGCGTGGACCGCCGTCCGGATGGGCGCGGGTGGCACGGCCCCGGTGCGCCAGTCGTACTCGAGCACGCCGTCCTGGGGGAACGTGCCGCCCCCGAGCGCCGGGTCGGGCGAGTGTGCCGAGATCGGCGCCGCGGTGGGTTGGCCGAGCGCCATTGCGAGGGCCAGGGTCAGCAGCTGGGATGCGGCGCGCCGGCCGGGCCGCTTTCGGGAGATCATCGCGACACCTCGTCGAGCTGGACGGCGCGTCCGTCCGGGACGTGGCGGAGGACCGGCGGGAGCGAGCCGTCGATGGGGAGGCGTCCGTCCGGGCCGAACAGGAGCCAGCCGGGAGCGTGTTCCGCGCCGCTCGCGGAGCGAGCCGGACGGGGCACGAGTCGACGTCCGTCGGGATCGCCGTCGAGCGGCTGCGGGTCATGGCCGTCGAGCCCGACCATCCGCAGTCGGTCTCCACGGGCATCGACTTCATGGACGACGACCGTTCGCCCACCCGGGTCCCGGCTCAACACGGCCTGGCCGGCGTCAGGGTCGAGGATGAGGGTGTCGCCGGTCGCGAACTCCATCGACACCAGCGGGCACGGGAGCCCACGGCACGCGCCGTGCGCGACGAGGCGATCCCCGTCGAGCCCGACGAGATCGCCAAGGCCCGGATTTGCGACGAGTCGGACGCCGCCGCCGAGCGGGTCGAGGATGCGAACGCGGCACGCCACCTCGCCGCACGATTGCACGGCGAGCGATCGGCCGTCCTCGCTCCACACGAAGTCCGTGATCCACGTCGGGCCGAAGCGGGCGTCTGTCGCGATCGGTGGCAGCACGCGTGACGGGACACCCGAGCCGTCGATGGCCCGTCGCCAGACACCGAGGTCCGCACGAGTCCGCCGATCCACCCGGAACTCGAAGAGGGACGTGCCGTCCGGGGCCAGCGTCGCAGTGCGGATGACGTCCGTGGACTCGACCAGCGGCCAGGCACATCCACGCGCCGGGTCGACGAGGAAGAGCTGAGACCGACGGCCGTCATCAGTGCCGACCAGGGTCGTGCCGCCGAACGGACCAGCCGCGAACGACTCCGCCGCGACGTCGAGCGCTCGCGTGCCGCGTTCGCCGGCACGCCCCATGACCAGCCGCTGGCCGGTCCGGGCCCCCGCGTCCAGGACCGGGTCGATCCGGTACCACGCGCCAGGCGCCGAGGAGCCGATCCCTGGCGCCCCGGCGCACGCCTCCGGAGTCCAGGCGCGACCGGGCGCGCCCAGCGCCGTGCTGGCGATGAGCGCGATCCCACCGAGGGCTGCGACCGCCGGGCCAGCACGACGAAACCAACGAGACTCCACCATGACGATGGCCTCCTCCGGCGGCTGGGACGATGGCGGGAGGAGGGCGAGACCGGCATCCTAGGGAGCGGCTCTTCACCACCACTTATCTGGAAGCAGCGACCTCCGACGCGGCCGATGGAGCAGCCGGGACGGTGTGCTACGCTCCGGACCGACGTCAGTCGAACGCCGCGTGGTCGCGAAGCCGGTGAGATTCCGGCACAGTCCCGCTACGGTGAACCGCCCTCGGGCGGAAGTCCGGTCGCCGACCTCACGGTGCATGCTCGAACCTTCGAGAGAAAGGTAGGCAGGACCGTGCACACCATCCCCTGACCCCTCCTTCGACCCGCCTCGAAGCGAGGGGTCGCGCCTTGTCGCCGACCCCTCCGGCTCCCGAAACCCGTCCCCGGAGGAACCCCGTCGTGTCTCCACGCTCCCGACGCCGAGGCGTCGCCCTGTCCCTGGTCCTGGCCGTCCTGTTGACGGCGTGTACGGCGCCCGTAGCCGCCCCGCCGTCCGCGCCGGCCCCGACGATCGGTCCCACCGCGTCCGCACCCACGGGACCTGATCTTGAACCCAGCCGCCCGCCGGCAGCGGCGTTCCCGCTGACCCTCACCGACGATGAGGGCACCGATGTCGTGATCGCGACCGAGCCGCAGCGCATCGTGTCGCTCACGCCGGCCACCACGGAGATCCTGTTCAAGCTCGGGGCCGGACCCCGCGTCGTCGCCACCACCGACTTCGACGACTTCCCCCCCGAAGCCGTAGCCCTGCCCGACGTTGCGAGCTTCACGTCGGTCGACATCGAGGAGATCGTCGGTCTCGAAGCGGATCTCGTCATCGCGGGTGGGAACTCCTTCAACGACCCGGCAGCGATCGCGCGGCTCCGTGAGCTGGGGGTCCCCGTCCTCGTCACGTATGCCCCCGACATCTCGACCGTCCTGAAGGACATCGAGCTCGTCGGCAGAGCTGTCGGTCGAGCGGAAGAGGCGCGCGACCTGATTGCGGCGATGCGGGCCGATTTCGACCAGGTCGCCGCGGCCACGGCGGACCTGCCTCGGCCTAGGGTCTTCTATGAGCTCGACGCCACGACCGACATCTACACGGCGGCTGACGAGTCGTTCATCGCCGAGATGATCGAGCTTGCCGGCGGCGACCCGATCACGACCGGCAGCAAGACGGACTTCGCGATCTCGCTCGAGAAGCTCGTCATCGCGGATCCCGAGGTCATCGTCCTGGGCGATGCGGTCTATGGCGTTACGCCGGAGGCGGTGGCCGAGCGTCCCGGGTGGGACGTCATGACCGCCGTCAGGACCGGGCAGATCCGTGGCGTGAACGACCTCGTCGTGACACGCCCGGGACCGCGGCTCGTGGACGGTCTGCGCGAGCTCGCGCTCGCGATCCACCCGGACGCGAACGTGCCGTCACCCGCCCCGGTCGCCCCGTAGGCCGGCGCCGCATGGCCAGCCGGTCGCAGAACCTCGCCCCGGCCCGCCCGCTCGTCGGGCGGGCGGCAGGGCGGCGGGCGCGACCGGCGATCCTGGTCCTCATCGGCCTCGGCGCGCTGGTCCTCGCGCTCGTCCTCGGCGTGGCTCTCGGGTCTGTCGCCGTGGCGCCGGGCGACACCATCGGTGTCCTGGCACATCGGCTGCTCGGTCTGGACCTGGCGCGCACCTGGTCGGCCGCGACCGAGACCATCGTCATGGAGCTGCGTCTTCCCCGGGTCCTGACCGCGATGGTCGTGGGGACCGGATTGGCCGTCGCGGGCGCCACGTTCCAGGGGCTCCTGCGCAACCCGCTGGCTGACCCCTATGTACTCGGCACGGCGTCTGGCGCGGCGCTCGGGGCGGCGATCGCGGTCCTCATCCCGGTCAGGATCGTGATCCTCCAGTTCGGACTGCTGCACGGCCTCGCGTTCGCGGGCGCGCTCCTGTCCGTCTACACGGTCTATCGCCTGTCGCAGACCGGCGGCCTGTCGCCATTGACGAGCCTCCTCCTGACCGGCTACGCGGTCGGGTCCCTGCTGGCGGCCGGCCTCGCCATGGCCATGTACCTGTCCGGGACGGCCCTTGGCCAGATCTTCTCGTACCTCCTCGGCGGATTCGATGGATCGTCCTGGGTCCGCCTCGCCGGTGCTGCCCCGATCGTGCTCGGCGGCTCGATGGCGATCGGGCTGCGGGCACGCGCGATCAACGGGCTGCTGCTCGGGGAAGAGACGGCGGCCCACCTGGGCATCGATGTCCGGCGTGAGCGGGCGATCCTGCTCGCCCTCGCCTCGCTCATCACGGCGGCCGCGGTGGCCGTGAGTGGGCTCATCGGATTCGTCGGGCTCGTCGTGCCCCACGTCGTCAGGCTCCTCGTGGGGCCATCGGCTCGCCTGGTCCTCCCGCTGTCGGCGATCGGCGGGGCCGCGCTGCTCGCCTTCGCGGATCTCGCGGCCCGGATGCTCGGCGAGATCCCGGTCGGCGTCGTGACCGCGGTCATCGGCGCACCGTTCTTCCTGGTGCTGTTGCGCCGGGTTCGCGCCGGGTACGAGCTATGACCGGCGACGCGATCCGCCTGACCGGAGTCGGCGTCCGATATCGAGAACGCCTGGCACTCGACGGAATCGATCTGGGGATCGCTGCCGGCGAGCGCGTCGCCCTGATCGGCAGCAACGGCGCGGGCAAGTCGACCCTCCTGCGCGTCGTCGCAGGCACACTCGAACCGACCTTCGGGCAGATCGAACTCCTGGGCGAACCGCTGGCGGGTCTGTCGCGGATGGCGGTCGCCCGGCGACTCGGCGTGGTGCCGCAGGCGGCCGCGCTGCCCTTTGCCGCCAGGGTGGAGGAGGTCGTCGGGCTCGGCCGGATCCCGCACGAGGACCCGTTTCGCGGGCCCAGGCCCAGCGACCAGGCTGCGATCGCACGGGCGATCGACCGGGTGGGCATCGGGCATCTCGTGGGGCGCGACGCGAGAGAGCTGTCGCTGGGGGAGCGGCAGCTCGTCCTGATCGCGATGGCCGTGGCACAGGACACGCCGATCCTGCTCCTTGACGAGCCGACCGTCCACCTGGACCTCCGTCACCAGGTCGCCGCCATGGAGCTCCTGGTCGGTCTCAACGAGCAGGAGGGGATGACCGTCGTGGCGGTCCTCCACGACCTGACGATGGCGGCCCATTTCTTTCCCAGGCTGGTGCTCATCGACCGCGGCCACATCGTCGCCGACGGCCCGCCGGAGGTCGTCCTGGCACCGGACCGCATCCGGGGCGCCTTCGGGGTGGATCCGGGGCTCGTCCGCCTCCGATCATAGGTGCGTGCTACCCTCCTGTCCGTGACTCGACATCGATCGCGCGCGCCGGGACACATCCGCTCCGCTCGCGGTCGGTCCCCCTTGTGGCTGCTCTCTCCGGTCCTTGCCGTGCTCCTCGTTTCGGGCTGCATCGGGCAGGACGAGGTCCGCGAACCCTCGGCGACGCCGACGGCCAGCGCGACCGTGACGGTTCCATCCGCCGAGGCCACGGTGGAGCCCAGCTCGACCCAGGCCGCCACGCCGGCCCCCACTGCGACGCCGACCGAGGCGCCCACCCCGACCCCGACGGCTGCGACCAGCGCTGGACCCACGCCGACCGGCGAGGCGGGATCTTCCGAGGTCTGCACCGGCAACGACGACAACCGCGAGTTCTTCGGTGACGTCGCGGCGGCCTTCGATTGGGCCGTCTATTGCGCGGTCCTGCCGGCTCGCTGGTCGGTCGATAGCGGTCGATACCGTTCGGCTGGCGGCGGCTGGATGGTGATCACGTACGAGGGCCCGGGCGGAGCGGGCTTCGAGCTGCACGAAGGGGCCTTCTGCGACGATGCCGACGGCTGCGTCCCGGACGGCAGTGACGCGGGCTCCGCCGCGTTCGGAGACCGGTCCGGGACGCTCGTGACCGGCAGCGACGGCCGCTACGCCGTGGTCGTCGACCGTGGCGAGCAGCTCAGCTGGATGGCGGTCGGGGACGGCCTGGACCTCGACACGTTCAAGGATCTCGCCGCGGCGCTGGCGCGCGTCGAGGACTAGCGTTCCGTCCTCGGGCGCCTCAGCCTGAAACGGTCTCCGGACCCAATGCGGCAGCGGCCAGTGCCGCCACGGCGTCCACGGTCTTCTCGACATCCCCGCCTGCCCCGGTCATGACCGCCGTAGCCCCGAACCCGACGACCGGTGCGCCACTCCGCGCGATGACGCGGATCGTGGCCGTGGCCGTGGCCAGCGACAGCCCATCCGGTTCTCGCATGGCCACCGCCCAGCCGTCTGCGCCGTCGAGCGCGTCGAGGTCCACCGCGATGTACCACCCGTCGATCCGGCCGGCGACGACGGAACTCCAGCCTGTGACCGCCGCTTGGCCCGCTTCGTCGGCCAGCATCCCGGCCCCGAATTGGGCGACCGCACTTGCCGCGAGCATCCGGGATTCCGTCTCGTCCAGGACCTGACCGCCGAACAGCCCGGCGTCGGCTTCGGCCACGGTCGGGCCATCCACCGCGCCGACCAGGCCCGGATCGCCACGGCCGCAGGCCATGGCGAACGGCATGCCCCACACGTTGCCCGACGGTGTCGTGTCCGGCGTGTTGAAGTCGCCGTGGGCGTCGAACCACGCGAGCCCGAGCCGGATGCCCGGCCGTGCGCGACGGATCCCCGCCAGGGCGCCCGCATGGGAGGTACAGTCGCCGCCCAGGACGAGGAGCCGTGCCGCGTCACCGGAGGCGGCGAGACCCACGCTGACGTGGCCCGCGAGCCTCGGCAGGTAGTCCAGCAGCAGTCCCCGGTTCTTCATCCGCGGATCGGGATCGGGCGCCCAACCCGGATCGTTGGGCGCATCCCCATGGTCTCGGAACGTTGCCCCGGCGAGCGCCGTCTGGCCGGCCAGGCGATCCAGCAGACCATGCGCGCGAAGTTCCGCGGGCGCACGTTCCATGCCCGCGAAATGACCGCCGAGCGCGGTCGGCGACCCGGCGATGACGATGGGGGCGATCGTGCTCATGGTCGGAGCATAGCCACCGCTCGGTCCGCCATGATGCGGCCATGCGCATCGCTGATTTCGCCCTGGAACGCTACTTCGCTCGCTGGGAGTTCGCCGTCGAGCACCTGCTGTGCGCGTCGGACGTGCAGGGATACCCGATGGACGAGGTCCTCGCCCTGGCCGACGACGAGACTCGAGCGCTGTGGGAGGGCCTGACGCTGGGCTACGCGGAATCGACCGGCCACCCGCTGTTGCGCCGCGAGATCGCGTCGCTGTACGACACCCTCGATCCCGACGACGTGCTGGTCTTCGCCGGGGCCGAGGAGGGGATCTTCTGCCTCCTAAACGTCCTGCTGGGGCCGGGCGACCACGCCGTCGTCACGTGGCCCGGCTACCAGAGCCTCTACGAGGTCGCCCGGGCCGCCGGTGCTGATGTCACCCTGCACGAGCTGCGCGAGGACGCCGGATGGGCGCTCGATCTCGTCCTCCTCCGCCGACAGGTCAGGCCGGAGACGAAGCTCATCGTCGTGAACGCTCCCCACAACCCGACCGGGATGCAGCCGGATCGTGCGACCTTCGATGGTCTGGTGGCCATCGCCGATGACGCCGGCGCGTGCCTGCTGATGGACGAGGTGTATCGATACCTGGAGTTCGAGGAGGACGACCGGCTCCCGGCGGCTGCCGATGCGACGGCGCGTGGCGTCTCGCTCGGGGTCATGTCGAAATCCTTCGCGATGGCCGGCCTGCGTATCGGCTGGCTCGCCAGCCGGGACCACGACCTGCTCGAGCGCTGCGCCTCGTTCAAGGACTACACGACGATCTGCGCGTCGGCGCCCTCGGAGATCCTGGCGCTCATCGGGCTTCGCGCGCGCGATACCGTCCTGGACCGGTCTCGCGGCATCGTGGCCGAGAACATGGAGCGGCTCGACACGTTCTTCGAGGAATGGGCCGATCGGTTCAGCTGGGTGCGCCCGCGGGCGGGATCCATCGGGTTTCCTCGGCTCACCGTGCCGGGCGTCGGGATCGACGACTGGGCAGCCGGTCTGGTCGAGGCTGAAGGCGTGTTGCTGCTGCCAGGTTCCCGATTCGGGTTCGGCGGCAACCACTTCCGGCTGGGCTTCGGGCGAACGGACCTGCCGGTTGCCCTGCGACGGCTGGAGCACTACGCGGCTCGGACGCTGCGCTGACCCCATCCGTGGGCACGTCGGGTGCCAACCGGAGCCATCCGTACCGCCCCCGGCCGCACCAGCTCCCGGACCTCTGGATGCCCCTCGGGCAGGACTTGCGCGGCTGCACCGGTGCGCGCCGGAACCGTCCTGCCCGAGGGTCCGAACCGGGGCGACTACTTTCTCCCTTCGGAATGGTGGGTCGAAAGGCCTAGCCTGCGGAGCCCGTCGGGGGACGGTTGCCTGAGTCAGATGACCTAGGGCCGTCAACGGGAGGAATGCCCGAGTGCGACCGCAGCCGAACCGATGGAAGCGCCCGAGAGCCGCGCTCTTCGTCGCGCTCGTGTCGGCTGCGCTGTGCGCCCTGTCGGTCGCGCCGGCCACCCCATTCCAGGCCCGACCCGTCGTCGCCGCGGGCATCCCGACGTCCTTGAACGTCTCGCCTGAGCACGGAACGGGCCCGGTCGGCGGCACGGTGACCCTGACAGCGCGGGTCTACGACGACGACGGGGTGCTCTCGACCGGCACGTCGACGCACGTGCGCTTCTGGTTCACGCCAGGCGACCCCAACGACTTCAACAGCCCCGGCAACAGCCCGGATCTCGATTGCATGACCGGAGCAACGGGGATCTGCTCCGTCTCGTATGTCGCCGCGGTGGCAGGCACCGACACCCTCTGTGCGCTCATCGCCGGCCCGGTCACACAATGTTCGGAGCTGGTCGACGCGCCCGAACTGGACGACCGCGTCGATGTCGTGGATCACACCGCCGGTGGTCCCGGCCCCACGCCGACCCCGACGCCCACGCCCAC
>CAZFXH010000068.1:0-2876 GCA_964522905.1 uncultured Anaerolineaceae bacterium | reverse complement strand
GAGGGCCTTGGCGAATTCGGTGCCGATATCGAGCGCGGTGCAGACGGCGAGGCTCCCGGCCTCGTCGCGTTGCCAGATCTTGCGCCAGAAGGCCATCAGCCCTCCGCGTCGGTGCGCTGGGCGAGCGCGTGCCTGATCGCGGCCAGCGCGTCCGAGATGCCCTCGCGGCGCGTGCCCATCCCCTGCGCCATCTGCGGACGGCCGCCACCCTTGGCTCCGATCGGTCCCGCCGCCGTCCTGACGAGGTCGCCGGCGGAGATCCCGTGTTCCACGAGGTCGTCCGACACGGTCACGAAGAGCTGCGGGGTGTCCGCGTCGAGCAGCAGGGCGATCACGCCCGACGGGAGGGCTGCCCGGACGGCCTTGGCCGCTGCCTTGAGCACCTCCATCGATTCGTACGGGATCGCCGCTGCGACCAGGCGCACCCCTGGGGCGACCTCCTCCGCCCTCCCGGCGAGCTCGGCGGGCTGGGGGACGCCCGAGGCCGCGCCGGACTTGAGACGCCGCTTCGTCTCCCGCAGTTCGTCCTGGAGTGCGGCGATGCGGTCTTCGACGGCATCGATCGTCTGGGCGCCGACCGCCTCGGCAACGCGCTCCAGGCGCTCGCTGCGCTCGCGCGCGAGCCGGTCGGCCGCAGCGCCGGTGACCGCTTCGATGCGGCGCATCCCGGAGCCGATGCTGCGCTCCCCCGTGATCTGGAACCCGCCGATCTGGCCCGTGGCCCGGCAATGGGTCCCGCCGCACAGCTCGAAGCTGTAGTCCTGGACCCGGATCGTCCGGACCGTCTCGCCGTACTTCTCATCGAAGAACGCGTCGGCGCCCTGCTCGATGGCGTCGGCCATCGGCATGAACTCGATGGTCACGGGGCGATCGTCGCGGACGATGCCACGAACCCCGTCCTCGATGGCGCGTTTCTCGTCGTCCGTCAGCGCTCGGTCGAACGGGTAGTCGAAGCGCAGGTTGTCGGGCGTCACCAGCGAACCGGCCTGCCGGGCCCCCTCGCCCACCACGTTCCGCAGCGCCCGGTGGAGCAGGTGGGTGCCCGTGTGGTTGCGCATCGTGTGGGCGCGCCGCTCAGCGTCGACGACGGCCTGGACCGGCTCCCCGACGCGAAGCCGCCCGTGGAGCGTGCCGCGCAGGACGATCAGCCCTCCCACGGGCCGCTGCGTGTCCGTCACCGTGAACAGCTCGCTGCCGCCTCCGGGCTCGCGGATCGTTCCCTGGTCGCCCACCTGGCCGCCGCCCTCGGCGTAGAACGGCGTCCGGTCGAGCACGACCTCGGCCGCTCCGTGTCCGGTGAGCTCGTCGTACTCCACGCCGTCGCGCACGATGGCGACGACCCGGCCCTCGGCGGTCGTGGTCTCGTAGCCCAGGAACTCGGTGTCGCCGTGGCGGCCCTGGATCGCGCTGTACAGCGAGGTCAGCTCGGCGTGGCGGGCGAGGTCGGCCTTCTTGCCCGACCGGCTGCGTTCGCGCTGCTCCGCCAGGGCGTCCTGGAAGCCGGCGAGGTCGACCGTGAACCCGTATTCGGCGGCGAGCTCGACTGTCAGGTCCACGGGGAAGCCGTACGTGTCGTGGAGCCGGAAGGCGACGTCGCCATCGAGGACTGGTGCGCCCGCCGGAAGCTCCTCGGGCCGGCGCCCGATGGCACGCTCCGGCATCATGCCGCCGGATGCCTCGCGGATGGCGTCGTCGAGCAGCTTCGAGCCGGCATCCAGGGTCCGGGCGAACTGGGCCTCCTCGCGCAGGATCGTGGCGAGGATCGACTCCCGCTTGTCGGCCAGGTGCGGGAACGCCTCGGACATCGTGTCGATCACCACGGCCGCCGTCTCGGCCATGAACGGCTCGCGCCGACCCAGCAGTCGGCCGTGGCGCACGGCTCGACGCAGGATGCGGCGCAGGACGTAGCCCCTCCCCTCATTGCCAGGAAGGACGTCGTCGGCGATGAGGAACGTGACGGCCCGCGAGTGATCGGCGATGACCTGGTAGCTGAACCGCTCCTGCTCGAAGTCGTCCGGATCGTGCCCGAGCAGCTCCTGCATCCTGGCGTGGATCGGGGTGAACAGGTCGGTGTCGTAGTTGGTCGGGACCTGCTGGAGCACGCTCGCGAGCCGTTCGAGGCCCATGCCGGTGTCCACGCCGGGGGCCGGGAGCGGGGTCAGCGAGCCGTCGGGCTGGAGGTCGAACTCCATGAACACGAGATTCCAGATCTCGAGCCAGCGCGGGCACTGCTCGCTGTGATCCGGCACGCAATGCGGGCCCTCCGACAAGTGCTCGCCCCGATCGAAGTGGATCTCGCTGCACGGTCCGCAGGGCCCGATGTCGGCCATGCGCCACCAGTTCTTCTCGTCGCCGCTGGGGAAGTCGCCCCACCGGACAAGCCGCTCCGCGGGCAGCCCGATCTCGTCGCGCCAGACGTCGTAGGCGACGTCGTCGGTCGTGTAGGTCGTCGCCGCCAGCCGCTCGCCCGGGATCCCGAGATCGCGCGTGAGGAAGTCCCATGCGTAATGGATCGCTTCCGGCTTGAAGTAGTCCCCGAAGCTCCAGTTGCCGAGCATCTCGAAGAGCGTGTGGTGGCGCGGCGTCCGGCCGACCTCCTCGAAATCGTTGTGCTTGCCGGCCACGCGCAGGACGCGCTGGTAGTCGACCGCCCGCGTGTAGCTGCGCTTCTCAGCGCCGGTCAGGACGTCCTTGAACTGGACCATCCCGGAGTTCGTGAAGAGCAGCGTCTGGTCGCCGGCGGGCACGAGGCTGGCGCTCGGGACGACGGTGTGGCCGCGTTTGGCGAAGAACTCCACGAAACGCCGCCGGATCTCCGCGGAGGGCAGCGAACTGATCCGGGGATCCGGGGTGACGGGTTGGGTCGACATCGGCCG
>CAZFXH010000067.1:0-10561 GCA_964522905.1 uncultured Anaerolineaceae bacterium | reverse complement strand
GCGATGTCGTACACGAAGCGACCGCCGGACTTCCGTGCTGCGGAACGGATGACCGGCAGGGCGATGAGGGCCTTGCAGGTGAAGATGTCGGCGTCGGGGACGGCGCCAAGGACCGCGTCACGCCACGGGCCGACGCGGCGGGCATGGGCGACGATCTCGACGATCCGGCGCACGGGCGCTCGAAGCCGGTCCAGGCCTTTCGGACGCCCTGGCGGCAGGGACGTCGCGCCGGGACCGATCCCGAGCAGGCGAGCCAGGCCGCGACGGACGATCGGCGGCAGCGGCCGGAACGCGCTCGCGATGGTCCCGTCGAACGCGACGCGTCGAAGCTCGATGCCGCCTTCGATCGCCTCCCGGTCGGGCAGATCCGGGCCGGCCAGGCCGACGAGGGTCACCTGGTGGCCATCCCCCGCAAGGGTCGCGGCGGATCGGAGCTGTCGAGCGTCGTACTGGAAGGTGTTCGCGGCGACGAAGGCGACCTTCATGCCGGCGGCGGTACCTCGGTCGGGAGGGGTTCACCGCGAACGCCGGCCAGGAGGTTCGCGGCGGCCATCGCGGCCATCTTGCCGCGGGTCGCGCGCGAGGCGGACGCGATGTGCGGGACGATGAGGCAGTTGTCGAGGCCCACCAGCGGGTCGTCCATCGGGATCGGCTCCGGGTCCGTGACGTCCAGGCCTGCCGCCGCTATCACGCCGTCGCGCAGCGCGTCGGCCAGCGCGCGCTGGTCCACGACCGGGCCACGCGACGTGTTGACGAGGACGGCCGTCGGCTTCATCCAGGACAGCGTCTCGGCGTTGATCAGGTGCCTCGTGACATCCGAGAGATTCACGTGGAGCGAGACGAAGTCGCTGCGGGCGAGCAGCTCCTCGAGGGGCAGGAAGGTCGCCCCGAGTGGCTCCGTGACCTCGCGTGGCAGCTGCTGGACGTCGTGGTACAGGATCTCCATCCCGAATCCCTGCGCCCGGCGCGCCACCGCCTGGCCGATCCGACCGAAGCCCACGATGCCCATCGTCGCGCCGTGTACGTCGGGGCCGAGCAGCAGCAGCGGTCCCCACGTCTTCCAGTAGCCGTCGCGGACGTATCGATCGCCCTCCGGCAGCCGCCGGGCCGCGGCCATCAGGAGGGCCCAGGCGAGGTCGGCGGTGGTGTCGGTCAGGACGCCCGGCGTGTTGCCGACCCGGACGTCGCGGCGCGAGCACGCGCCGACGTCGATGTTGTCGAACCCGACCGCGTAGTTCGAGACGACCCGAAGCTTCTTCCCGGCGGCGTCGAGGAACTCGTCGTCGACACGGTCGGTCAGCAGCGTCAGGACCCCATCGCAGCCGGCGACCCGGCGCAGCAGCTCGTCGCGCGGCGGCGGCAGGTCCCCGTCCCAGAGGTCCATCTCGCAGGCGTCACGGATGGCGGCAAGGCCCTCCTCGGGGATGACGCGCGAGACGAAGACGTTCGGTCGGTCAGCCACGGCCCAGGCCTTCCACGAACCGCCCGATGCGGCCGAGCGCCTCGGTCAGGTTGTCGCGCGAGTTCGCGTACGAGACCCGGATGTGCTCCGTGCCCACGCCACCGAAGGCCGTCCCGGCCAGCACGCAGACATCCGCCTCGTGCATCAGGCGCTCCGCGAACTCCGCGCCGGACAGGCCGGTCCCCGCGATCGACGGGAACGCGTAGAACGCGCCGAGGGGCGTGGCGCAGCGGATGCCCGGGATGTCGTTGAGGCCCGCGACGACCAGGTCGCGGCGGGCCTTGAACTCGACGACCATCGCGTCGACGTCGTCCTGCGGCCCGACGAGCGCCTGGACCGCGCCGACCTGGACGAAGGTCGGTGCGCACGAGATCGTGTTGATGATGAGCTGGGCGTACGTCGGGATGAGCGACGTCGGCACGACCGCGTAGCCGAGCCGCCAGCCGGTCATCGCGAACGTCTTGGAGAAGCCGTCGAGGATGATCGTTCGCTCCGCCATCCCGGGGAGTGCCGCGATCGAGACGTGCTCCTCCCCGTCGTACAGGATCCGTCCGTAGATCTCGTCGGCGACGACCCACAGGTCGTGCTCGATGGCGAGCTCCGCGATGCGCGTGAGGTCCTCGCGGGTGAGCACGCCGCCTGTCGGGTTGGCGGGCGAATTGATGAACAGGACCCGCGTCCGGGGCGTGATGAGCGACGCCAGCTCGTCGACATCGAGCCGGAATTCGTTCTCCATCCGGATCGGGATCGGCACCGGGGTCGCACCGACGAAGCGGGTCAGGGACTCGTAGATCGGGTAGCCCGGGTCGGGGACGAGGACCTCGTCGCCCGGGTCGACCAGGCCGAGGATCGCGTACAGCATCACGCCCTTGCCACCGACGGTGACGAACACCTGGGACGGGTCGGCCTGGACGCCCTTGCGCTTTGCGACGTCGGCGGCGATGGCCTCACGCAGGGCCGGGATCCCGGGGAACGGCGCGTAGTGGGTCTCGCCCTCATCGAGCGCCCGCTTGGCCGCCTCCCGGACATGCGCCGGCGTGTCGAAATCGGGCTCGCCGATCTGGAGGTAGATCATCGGCCGGCCCTGGGCCGCGAGCGCGCGGGCGCGGGCGCTGACCTCGAACGCGCTCTCCGTCCCGATGGTGCGCATCCGGGCCGCCACGCGACGGGCTTGGGTCACGGACATGCTGGGGCCTCCTTTGCCCTACGGCAGCAGCGAGCGGATCGCGAAGGTCACGTTGGCCGGCCGCTCGGCCAGCCGGCGCATGTACCAGGGATACCAGGCCTCGCCGTACGCGATGAGGGTCTGGACACGGTACCCGTCCCGGGCGAGCCGGAACTGCTCCCCGGTCCGGATCCCGTAGAGCATCTCGATCTCGAACCCATCGCGCCCGACGCCCGCCGGGGCCACCTCGGCGGCGATCCGCTCGATGAGCGCGACGTCGTGCGTGCCGAGTCCCAGCCGGATGGGCCGGCCGCGGCCCTCGGTCAGGAACGAGACGGCGAGCTCGAGGAAGCTGTCGTCGACTTCGCGCTTGTGGCGATACGCGATCGAGGCGGGCTCGTCGTAGGCCCCCTTGACCAGGCGGATGGCCGGGTCCAGCGGACGCATCCGTTCGATATCGGCAGCCGTCCGACGGAGGTAGGCCTGGAGGCAGATGCCCGTCCGCGGCTGGACGGCACGAACCCGCTCGTACAGCCGGACGGTCGCCTCGGCGTGGGCGCTTCCCTCCATGTCGATCCACACGTAGGAGCCGGTCGACGCGGCGTGCTCCGCGAGGCGCGTCACGTGGGCGAGCGCGCGGTCCTCGTCGAGATCGAGGCCCAGCTGCGTGGGCTTCACGGAGATCTCGCCGGCGAGCCCGCGCTCCTTGATCGCATCGAGCACCGAGATGTAGTGGTCGGCGACCGCGTCCGCCTCTGCGAGGCTCTCGAGGTTCTCGCCGAGTTTCGTGTACATCGTCCCGATCCCGGCGGCCTGGAGCGGCGCGGCGGCGTCGAGCGCGGACTCCAGCGTCTCGCCCGGCATGAACCGGCGGACGGCGCGGCGCATGAACCGCATGCGGGGCAGGCGCTCGCGCAGCCAGGCATTGCGAGCCGCCCACAGGAACAGCCGGCGCATCAGGGAAGGCTCCGAACGAGGCCGCCGTCGACCGGGACGATCGCACCGGTGACGTAGGAGGCAGCCGGCGACAGCAGGAACGTCCCCAGCCGTCCGACCTCGAGCGGGTCGCCGTAGCGGCCCAGCGGGACGCGCGCGATCGTCTGGGCCGTGATGGCTTCCGCGGTCTCGCCGGTGCGGGCGGCCGTCATGGCATCGATCTCCTTGATCCGGTCGGTGGCGATGCGACCCGGGGCGATCGCGTTGATCCGGATCGGGGCGATCTCGGAGGTCAGGGACTTGACCAGCCCGACCAGGCCGGGCCGCAGCACATTCGACGTCGTCAGTCCCGGGACCGGCTCCCGCACGGTCGACGACAGGATGATCAGGATGGCCGGTCGATCGCTCGCGCGCAGGTGGGGCAGCGCGGCGCGAATCAGCCGCAGGGCGCTGTGCAGCGTGCCGTCGATCGCGCGCGCCCAGGCGTCCTCGTCGAGATCCTCGAAGCCGCCGGTCGGCGGCCCACCGGAGTTCACGAGCAGGAGATCGAGACCGCCGAGCTCGGCGACCGTCCGATCGACCGCGCTGCCCGGGCCATCGGGGGTCGCAAGATCGGTATCGACAGCGACCGCGCCGGCCAGGCGCCCGACGGCCGCATCGAGACGATCCGATGGCCGGGCGACGAGCGCGACCCGCGCGCCCTCACCGGTCAGGGCCGCGGCGATGGCGCCGCCGAGCCCGCCCGAACCCCCGCCGATCAGTGCCCGCGCCCCGTCGAGACCCAGGTCCATCTGTTCCGTGCTCCTCCGGTTTTCGACGTCGATGGTACGCGACCGTCGCACGCTTGCGCCCTTCGTACGCACGTCGGGCTAGAATCACCGGACGATGACCCGCTACTTCGATATCGACGCCGCCAACGAGGCCCTGGCCGAGGTCGGGCCGTTGCTCGCCACGCTCTCGGACCAGCGCGCCGAGCTGATCCGGCTGCGTGATCGAGCGCTGGCGGCACACTCTGCGGCCTCGGGTGGCGGGACGGCACAGGACGATCGCGAGGAGACCCAGCGGATCCGGCTGCGGATGCAGGGGATCATCGACCAGATGGCGGCCGCCGTCGCCCGGATCGATGCGCTTGGGATCACCCTGCGCGACATCGAGCAGGGCCTCATCGATTTCCCAGCCCTCACCAGTGGCCGCCAGGTCTGGCTGTGCTGGCAGCTCGGCGAAACGGACATCGCGTTCTGGCACGAGCTCGAGACCGGGTTCGGTTCGCGGCGCCCGCTCATCGAGCTCCTGTGACCATGGCCGGACCGGTCGGGGGACGCGCCGATCGCCGGACCGTGCTCGACGCGGACGGCCGAGCCAAGGCCTACCGCCCCGTGGCCCCACGCGATCGCACCGCCGCCGTCATCGCCGGGTTACAGGCTTACGCCGCCGGCGACTTCTTCGAGGCGCACGAGCTGATGGAGCCCGCCTGGATGGGCACGGCCGATGCCGCAGAGCGCGATCTCATCCAGGGTCTGATCAAGCTCGCCGCGGCCGACGTCCATGGGGTGCGCGGCAATCCCCGTGGGGTGGCACGGAACCTCGAGGGCGCTCGCGATCGACTCCGGCGCGTGCCCGACGGCGACGCGATCGCCCAGCTGCACGTCGATCTGCCGGTACTGCTCGAGGCCATCGATCGCCGCCTCGCCGAGCTGGCTGCCGACCGTCCCACGGACTCGATCCCCGTGACCTGGAGCCGCCGATGAACCTTGGTCCCGCTATCCCGACCATCGACGTCGCGGAGGCCGAGCGCCGTCTCCGCCAGGACCCCGACGGTCCGATCCTGCTCGACGTCCGCGAGAAGAACGAGTTCGAGGAGGTTCGGGCACCGGGGGCCGTGCTGATGCCCATGTCGGCGTTCGCGGCACGGGCCGGCGAGCTGCCGTCGGACCGGCCGCTGATGGTCGTGTGCCATCTCGGCGGGCGGTCGGCTGCGGTCGCCGGGTTCCTGATCCGGTCCGGCCGGACGGACGTCGTCAACGTCGGCGGCGGCATGGAGGCCTGGGAGCGTGCCGGCCTGCCGGTCCGCCACGGGACGGCGGCACCGGGCGAGGGCGACCTCCCGGGCTGATCCCGTCGGGTCAGCGCCGGCGCAACACCCGCCGCGCGATCCCGCGTGCCTGCTCCTTGTGGGCCATGGCCCAGCCGATGAGCAGCAGGATCACGAAATTGACCGTGCCCGCTCCGGCCGCGTTCAGATAGCCGAGCTGCTGGCCGATCTCCCCGTCGATCTTGAGTCCCGGCACGGTCGCGCCCACCAGGCCCAGCTGGAAGAAGGGACCCTGCGGCGCGGTGTTCGTCCGGACGCTGGTCTGGGTCGGGCCCTCGGCCCGCTCGCCACCGATGATGATCGCGTTGGGGCCCGTGACGATGACGGTCCCGCCGCCCAGGCCGTAGGGCAGGTCGCTGACCTCCAGCCGTTTCCATTCGGGCAGGTTGCCGTCGCTCGTCGGGATGGCCCAGTAGGTCTCGCGCTGCAGGCCCTCGGGGCTCGCACCGCCCACGAGATACAGCGAGCCGTTGGCCGACCAGCCGGTCGCGTCATCGCGCGGCCCCGGCAGGTTCACCGCAGGATTCATCGCCCAGACCACGACCTTGCCCTCGTCCGGATTGGCCGGGAAGCCCGCGGCCGCCTCCAGGCCCAGACTCCCTCGCTGCACGGTCGCCACGGGGCCGTTCGCGTCATGCCCGCCATACAGCCAGACGAAGTCGCCGATGACCGCCGCGGTCGCATCCGCCTGCGGAGACAGGAGCGGAGCCTCCGTCTCCCATTTCTGCAGCGCACCCTGGTCGTCGAACCGGCTCTTCCAGGTGGTCGCGACCGGGCCGTCGGGCCCCTCGCCGCCGATCAGCAGCAGGCCATCCGCTGCTGCCACCCCGGCTGCCCCAGAGCGTGCCTCGAGCAGCGTCAACTCCTCGGGCGCGGTCTCCCAGTCGCTGAGCGCGCCGGTCTGCGGGTCGGGGGTCAGCGTGAAGACCGTCGTCGTCGGGGCGCCGTCGGCATCGAGGCCGCCCAGGACGTAGACGGTTCCGGATACCTGCACGACGCTCGCGTTGGAGCGCGGCTCGGGCAGCGGTGGGCCCTCGGCCCATCTGTCGAAGTTGCCGATCCCGGACAGCTGGGCGACGAACACAGTGTTCTGCGCCGCCTCGCCGTCCGTCCCGCCGATGTACAGGATCCTGGTCCCGAGCTGCGTGGCAGAACCGCCCGTCCGCGGAGCCGGCAGACCCACCTCGGTCGGCGACTCGTGCCAGGGGGTGATCGCCCCGACCGGGGCCGGGCACGGCAGGCTCTCGTTGTTGGGCGGGCAGAGATTGACCGGCGACCATGCGAGCACGCCGAAATCGACCGTCCGATTGACCGTGAGGTAGTAGGCCCGGTCGGGGATGTACCCGAGCAGCAGGATGATGATGACCAGCCAGGCGAAAGCCTTGACCCCGGCCCACGCCCACCCGTCCGCGTCGAGCAGGCCGAACATGGCCCGCTTGCGCGGCACGATCGTCCCGGCTCCGAGCGCCCGTTGCGCCATCGTCCTCCATCCTCATCCGTCGACCGGTCGAACCGATCGGCGGTCGATCATTCCGTGGTCAGGGTTCCCGTCATGTTGGGGTGCACCGAGCAGACGAACGGGTAGGCCCCTGCCGCCAATGCCGGCACGCTGTAATCGCGCTTCTCCGCCCCCGGGAACACGTCGGTCTTGAACACCACAACCCCCGAGGCGTCCTTGATCTGGACGTCGTGCGGGATGCCGGCGTCCTGGTTGTCGAATGAGAGCGTGAACGCGGTGTCGGCCGGTGCTGTCAGCTCGGTCGGGTCGAACGCGATGTTCAGCGCGGCGATGGTCACGACCTCCGCGCTCGGGTCCGTCGAGGCCGACGGAGCGGGCGATCCGTTGCCGCCCGAGGCGAATTCGTCCTTCCAGCAATCCGGATACGGTGTCGCCTCGGGCGCCGGCACGTAGTTCGGGTCACGCCAGCCCTCGAACGTCAGGACTTCGCCGGTCATCGGGTCCACCTTCGGATCGAGCAGGTGCTCATCGCGGACGATATACGTCTGATCGCTCGTCGCGAGCAGGAATGCGATGAGCTCCTCGATCTGGCGGTAGTTGAGTGGGCCAGGCGGGTTGCCCGTGTCCGACCACGCCGGCATCAGCGACTTCGGATCGCCGCAGACGTAGCGTCCGCCGACGTTGAGCACGTTCTTGAGGTAGCTCTCGTTCAGGTGGGCGAAGAGCTTGTCCTGGCTGTTGAGGACCGGACCGATCCCGCCCTCCCCTTGCTCGCCGTGGCAGCGGGCGCAGTTCGCCTCGTAGACGAGGTAGCCGCGCTCGACCTTCGTGATCTGCTGTGCGGTGATCTCCGCCTCGAGGCGTGGTTCGGTCAACCCGAGCGGTGCACCCAGCTCGTAGAACCAGTAGAGCGCGACGAACAGGATGACGACGACGGTCGCGAGGAAGCCGACCCAGCGGGCGTTCGACGACTGCCGGACGACCTGGGCGGCACGCTCGGGCGTGAGTTCGACCGCACGGATCGAGGGCGAAGAGGTGAACCGCTCGACCGGCGCGACCTCGGCCGGCGGACGCGTGGCAGGCAGGCGCTGTTCCGGCGTGGGCTCAGGGCCCGCGGGCTCGGTTGGCTCGGGTCCCGTGGGGTCGCGACCGGGCGTGTCGGTCATCGGTCTCCTCGGCCGTCGGTGTCGAACGTCACAGCGTCAGATGCAGCCGGTCGGGGTGCGGGGCGGGATGATACCCGGCTGACCAAGGGCCACGGGCAGCGGGCCGAGCGTGATCTTGCCGGTATCGATCGTGAGCACGCCGGCCCCGTCGACGGAGATCGAGAAGCGGTCCATGCCGCGCGGCGCGGGACCGTATTGCGCCCCGTCGGCCTTGACGCCCAGCCGGTCGTAGCGCGAACCGTGACACGGGCACTCCAGCCAGAAATTCTTCTCGCACGCGTTTGGCTTGCAGCCCAGGTGCGGACAGCGCTGGTAGAGCGCGCGGACATTGAGCGCCGTCCCGTCGCCGGTGGTGTCCTCGCCCTGGAAGAACCGCTGCTGCGCTGGATCGACGAGGATCACGAACGCTCGGGCCTGCGCGAAGTAGGCGGGGAAACCCTCGTTGATCGGTAGCGTCGAGTTGGCGGTCTTGACGTCGTCGAGCGTGCCGATCGGGAGCTGGCCGCCGAAACCGCTGGCGAGGTTCGGCCAGATGAAGCCGATCGTCCCCGCGCTGATCTCCAGCAGCCACAGCGCCACGCCGGCCCCAAGCGAACGGCGGATCAGCTGTCGGCGCGACAGGCCCTGGACCTGCTGGTGGCGCAACGACTTGAGCGCCTCGGAGGTCAGGGCGGCGGGCTTGTCAACGGCTTCGACGTGGTAGTTGCTCATGCGAAGTCAGCGGTCCTCGGTCACAGGGCGAAGTACATGCCGGGGGCGGTCACGTACGGGATGACGAAGGTGTAGCCCGGGCCCCGGAAGAAGATCCCGACGAAGGTCAGGACCAGGCCCAGGATGCAGAACAGGGTGAAGAGGATCACGGCCGTCTTGCGCTGCGAGGGGCGGATGGTGAGGATGTCGCCGCGATCCACGTACGGGATGAATGCCGCGCCCACGAGGACGAAGGTCGGCACGAGCACGCCGGCGACCGTCGGGTGGAAGTAGGCCAGCAACTCCTGGAGGCCCAGGAAGTACCAGGGCGCCTTGGCCACGGCCGGCGTCACGTTGCCGTTCGCCAGTTCCTCGAGCGGCGCGTTGATGAACAGGCCCATGAGCAGCAGGAAGATGCTCATGACACCGGCCGCCAGGAACTCGATCGACAACAGGTGCGGCCAGGTCATGACCGTGTCATCGGGTTCCTTCTGGACACGGACGACGGCGTCCTGCTTGACGAGCGCCAGCAGTCGATACGGCCGCGCCGACATCGGCACGCGCTGCTTGTCGATCTCCGTCCGCCGTGTCGGGTCGACCGGCAACACGACCCTCTTATCAGGAGGCGACTTCACGTCAGACATGGCTCAGCTCACAACGGTCCACTGATGCCTCCGTCCTTCCTGATGCGCCAGAAGTGGACTGCGAGGAAGATGGCCGCGACGAGTGGCAAGACCATGATGTGCAGAACATAGAAGCGGAGGAGCGTGTTCTGGCCGACCTCCACGCCGCCGAGCAGGATCCGCGACACCGGCGTGTTGAACAACGGCGCGTAGCCGCCCATGTTCGTGCCGATGGTGATGGCCCAGTAGGCGATCTGGTCCCACGGCAACAGGTAGCCCGTGAAGCTCAGCATGATGGTCAGGAAGAGCAGGACCACGCCGACCACCCAGTTGAACTCGCGCGGTGGCTTGTAGGCCCCGTGGTAGAAGACCCGCATCATGTGCAGGAACACGAAGAAGACCATCAGGTGGGCGCCCCACCGGTGGATGTTGCGGGTCAACAGACCGAACGTGACCTGGCTCTGGATGTCGAGGATGTTCGTGTACGCCTGGGTCGCCGACGGCACGTAGAAGAACATCAGGTAGACGCCGGTGATCGTCAGTACCAGGAACAGGAAGAACGACAGTCCGCCCAGGCAGAACGTGTAGGCGAACTTCACCGCGTGCTGGCGGACGCGCACCGGGTGGATGTGCAGGAACACGTTGTTCATGACCGCATACGCCCGCGAGCGCTCGTCGCGCGGGTACGGCTGCCGGAACAACGAGCGCCAGACGGGGCTCCGGCGAATGGTGTTGTCCATCCGCTCGAGGAAACTCACCGGGCTCCTCCTGCGACGCCGGGGGTGCCGGCGAGTTGCGCGTCACGGTAGGACTCCTTGTAGAGCCGGCCGTCCGTCGAGATCTCCTGCAGCTCGAACCGCTCCATCGTAATGGCGTCGAACGGGCAACGCTTGACGCACAGCGCGCAGCGGATGCAGCGCTCCTCATCCAGGATCATCGCCCCGCCGTTCTCCCAGCCGTACGCCTCC
>CAZFXH010000066.1:0-3719 GCA_964522905.1 uncultured Anaerolineaceae bacterium | reverse complement strand
CGATGGGGCACAGCAACGACTGGTTGCCCTTTCGCTCGCTCTTCGTCGGGCGCGCGGGCAGCTCCCTGCCGACGCCGCGCCCGAGCTCGAGGCCACGCTCGAGGGCGCATCCGAACAGCTCGCCGGCGCGCTGGCCGAGTTGCGCGCACTCGCGCGGGGGATCCACCCGGCGATCCTGACCGAGGCCGGTCTCGCCGCCGCGCTGCGCACGCTCGCTCGCGAGTCGCCGGTCCCGGTCAGCGCGACGATCGAGCTCGATGGGCGCCTGCCCGAGCCCGTCGAGGCGGCCGCGTACTTCCTGGCTGCCGAGGCTCTCACGAACGTCGCCAAGTACGCTGGAGCAGATGCCGTCATGATGACTGCCGTGACCGACGCGGGCCGGCTGCGGGTCGAGATCGCCGACAACGGCGTCGGCGGCGCCGATCCGGGCGCAGGGTCGGGCCTGCGCGGCCTGGCGGATCGAGTGGCGGCGCTCGACGGCGCGCTCGAGATCCACAGCCCGCCTGGCAAGGGCACTCGCCTGGTCGCCGAGCTTCCGCTCTCCGGGAGCACGCCATGACGATGCGGGTCGTGATCGCGGACGATTCCCTCCTCGTCCGCGAGGGCATCGCTCGGCTGCTCGACGAGGCCGGGTTCGATGTCGTGGGACAGGCGGGCAACGTCGACGAGCTTCTGGCGTTGATCGAGTCCACGTCGCCCGACGTCGCACTCATCGACATCCGCATGCCGCCAACGTTCACCGACGAGGGCCTCCGCGCCCTGGCCACGATCCGCGAGCGCCACGGCGATGCGATCGGGGTCCTCGTCCTGTCGCATCACACTGAGGCTGCGTTCGCCATGCGCCTCCTCCAGGACGGCGCGCGCGGCACCGGCTACCTGCTGAAGGACCGGCTGGCCGACCTCGAGGATCTCGCCGACGCGGTCCGGCGGGTCGCTCGCGGTGGGACCGTCGTAGACCCGGCGGTCGTCGCGCCGCTCGTCGGGGCCCGGCGTGCGGCACCCGATCCGCTCGCAGAGCTGACCGAGCGCGAGCGGGAGGTCCTCGGGCTCATGGCCGAGGGCCGCTCGAACCAGGCGATCGCCGACCGGATCTTCGTGACCGGCAAGACCGTCGAGGCGCACATCGCATCGATCTTCTCGAAGCTGGGCCTTCTGCCGGCCGGCGACGATCACCGTCGGGTACTCGCGGTCTTGACCTTCCTGGAATCGTAGCCAAACAGACCCGGGTTAGCCCTGAGCCCGAGTCTCGGGAGCGCTCCGATGCCCCCCGATGGGGACCGCGCCCAAGCTGAACTGGCCTATCCACCTACAAGGAGGTCAGTGATGGTATCGGTATGGCTTCGACGCATGGCGATCTTCGGGGCGCCGCTTGGGCTGGCGGTCCTCGCCGCGATCCACCCGATCGTCGGCGGAGCGCTCGTTCCCGAGCACAAGCTCAGCGCGTGGACCCTCATCCACACGATGCAGATCCCGCTGGCGGCACTGCTCGGTGTCGCGGTCGTGCTGATGCTGGACCGACTTGACGACGTCGTGGCGAGAGCTGCCCGGCTGGCGGTCATCCCGTGGGTCGCGGCGTTCGCCGCGTTCGACGGCATTGCCGGCCTCGCCACAGGCGCGCTGTCCGAGTACGGCCATCAGCATCCCTCGGAGGCGGCCGTCGCCCTCGGCATTGCCGCCGCCATCACGGACTCGCCGATCGCGGCCGCTGCCCTGCCGCTCGGGGCGCTGCTCTTTGCCTTGATCACGTTCGGTGGCGCGGCCATCGCCCTCCGGCGCGCCGGTACGTCCGGCATCGCTGCCCTGTCCATCGGCGCCGGCGGTATCGCCTGGACGTTCATCCACCCGCTGGTCGGAGCTCCGGCGATGCTCGTCTTCGCCTTCGGCGCTCTCCAGGTCGAGCGATCGACCCGGAACCGGACCCGCGCCCGGATCGCTGCGGCGACACACGCCGCGGCGTAGCACTCCGCCGCGCCAAACGAGGCCGCCCTTCATGTGCGGCCTCTCCGATCTTGGGGTTAGCCCGAACACTCGAATCGGGAGCGCTCCGATGCCCCGAGCGGGCGCTTGGACCACGCTCCCCGTACGCCCGAGCCCAACGAGTCGGGATCAGATATCGGAAGGGAGATCACACCATGCGGATGCTCCGCAACCTCGCCCGCCGGCGACTCAGGACGGCCCTGACGGTCACCGGCATCACCATCGGGATCTGGGCACTGGTCGTGTTCAGCTCGATGGCCAACAAGGTCGATGCGCTCGTCTCGGGCGGCAGCGACTACTACGCCGGCAAGATCGTCGTCAGTGATAGCGGTTTCGGTGGGATCGGCGGCCAGCCGATGCGCCTCGCGCAGCTCGACGAGCTCCGGTCCATGGATGGCGTCGATGTCGTCGTGCCCACGGTCGCGATGATCGCCCAGGAGATCCAGGGCGTATCGTTCGGCATGCCGGACCAGATCTGGGGCACCCCCGTCGGGGCCGATGAGGGCCGCGAGACGTATGCGCCGCTCATCGCCACAGGTCGGCCACTGACCGCCGACGACGAGGGCCGTGACGTCGCCGTCCTCGGCACTACGATCGCCGCCAAGCGCGCAGTCGCCGTCGGCGACATCATCACCCTCCATGACCGGCCGTTCGAGGTTGTCGGAATCCTCGAGCCGACCCTGTCCACGCCGGACGTGACGATCGCCGTGCCCTTTACGACGGCCCAGGATCTCGTCCACGAGGACCTTCCGTCGGTCGTTCGCGACGGGGTCACAGCGGCGGACCTCGCCACCTCGTTCACGATCTATCCGACTGAGGGCGTCGACGATGAGGCCCTCGCCACAAGCATCGAGGGGCGATTCCCCGAGATGACCGCCCTGACCGGCGATGCCTACGACCAGTCAGTCGGCAGCTCGGTCGCCATGTTCAACTCGATCATCGTCGGGATCGGGCTCGTCAGCCTGATCGTCGGTGGCCTCTCGGTCATCAACACGATGGCGATGTCCGTTGCCGAGCGCACCCGCGAGATCGGCGTGAAGCGAGCCATCGGCGCGACCCGCCGTCGGATCGTCCGCGAGCTGATGCTCGAGGCCGGCGTGATCGGGGCTATCGGCGGCCTGCTCGGTGTCGCCCTCGGCGCCCTCGTCGTCGTCCTCGTGAACGAGGCCGGCCGCTCGTCCGGGACCGTCCTGTTCGAGATGACGACCAGCACGGCCGTCTTCGCCTTTGCCTTCTCCACGATCCTCGGCGTGATCGCCGGTATCGTCCCCGCCTGGACCGCGGCCCGGCTCGACCCGGTCGCCGCCCTCCGCTACGAATAGGAGAACGAACACCATGGCTATCCTCGAGTCACGAGACCTCCGGAAGACGTACCGGCTGTCCAAGTCGAACACCGTCGAGGCCCTGCGCGGCGTCGGCGTGACGATCGACGAGGGCGAGATGGTCGCGATCATGGGTCCGTCCGGATCCGGCAAATCCACCCTCACCCACGTCCTTGGCCTGCTCCACAAGCCGGACCCGAACCACGGGCCGGCCCCCGAGCTCCTGTTCGATGGCCGCTCGGTCATCGACCTGTCGGACCGCGAGCGCACCAAGATCCGAGCCACCGCGATCGGGTTCGTCTTCCAGTCATTCAACCTCGTCCCGACCCTCTCGGCGGTCGACAACGTCGCCCTGGCGGCGGAGTACGCCGGAACGAGCGGGTCGAAGGCCCGCGCCGCGGCGATCGAATCGCTCGAGCT
>CAZFXH010000065.1:0-2750 GCA_964522905.1 uncultured Anaerolineaceae bacterium | reverse complement strand
GGCCTGCTTCACGGACTCTCCCTATCTGGCAACACGCTTGGGCACGAGCGGTGTGGGCTGGGAGCGACCTGCCTGGGCGACCTGCCTGGGGGCTCGGGTGGCCTGGGGCGACAGGATTTTGGCACAGTATACGAGGCCAATACCCCAGCGCCAAGAGGGTACTTTCCGAGGCCCGGGCCTCGGGACATCGGGCTCCGGGAGCGACCATTCCGGGACGGCTTACTGGGATTCGCCGGTGACGAAGTACAGCGCGAGGGCCCCCAGCTCGTGGACGGTCGCATCGAGCCGGGCCGAGGCATCGTCCTCGAGCGGGCTCGTGCGCGTCGGCGAACCGTAGGCGTCGATTCCGCTGTCCGCCGCCATCCGCAGCACGCGCAGCATATGGGTCGGGTCCGAGACGAACACCGCGCTCCGGAGGTCCGCGGCGCCCATGAGCGCCGCCACCTGCCGGATGGACTGGAGGGTCGTGCGGCTCGTGTCCTCCACCAGGATCACGTCCTCAGGGACGTCGTGGCGGATCGCGTACGCCCGGGCACTCGCCGCCTCGGTGGTCCGATCGCCTTCGCGCTTGCCCCCGGTCACGATGATGCGCGGCGCCACCCCTTCGTGGTAGAGCGCGATGGCGTGATCCAGCCGAGCCGCGAACAATGGCGAGGGTCGGCCGTCGTACTGCGCCGCCCCCATGACCACGATGGCATCCGTTGCCCGGCGCTCATCGCGGCTGCCCTGGTCCCAGATGCGATACGCCGCGTACCCAGCGACCGCGACGGAGCCGACGAGCCCGAAGAGGACGACGCGGACCAGGCTCTGCGAGAGTCCGCCGGCGCTCAGCGGCCGTGGCACTTCTTGTACTTGGCGCCGGACCCGCACCAGCACGGGTCGTTGCGCCCGATCCGCGCCCCGGTCGGCGTGTAGCCGGGCTTGGGTCCGGCCGGGTCGACGGCTCCCCCGGCGCCCAGGCCGGTGACGCTTGCCCCGGAACTGCCGGAGCCTGCGTCCGTGATGGGTTCCCCGCCGAGGGATGCAGTGATGTTGCGCGCCGCCGGCGCGGCCGGCACGGCCCCGCGCAGCACGGCGGAGCCCGCGGCCCGCGTGCCGACCGGCTCGGCGGCGGGCCCTCCCGGTCCGCCACCGGCGCCGGACCCGTTGCCCGAGGACCCGCGCATCGCCTCCACCCCTCGCGTGAGGTTCTGGGCGACGGCCGCGTCCCCGCCCGGCGGCGGCTGTCGTTGGACCGTGACCCGGAAGATCGACGACGCCACGCCGTGGCGGATCATGTCCCGGAACTCTTCGTACATCCGGAAGGCCTCGCGCCGGAACTCGTTGAGCGGGTCCTGCTGCGCATAGCCGCGCAGGCCGATGCCACGTCGCATGTCATCGAGCTCCGTCAGGTGCTCGACCCACAGCGAGTCGATCGTGCGAACCAGGACGATCCGCTCGACCTGCGCCCAGTCGGTCTCGCCGACCTCGGCCTCACGGGCGTCGAGCCGCGCGTCGGCGACCTCGCGGAGGTATTCCCCGACTGCCTCGCGGCCGCCCTTGTCCCAGAGTGTGTCGGCGGACGTTTCGTCGCCGCCCAGGCCCATCACGGCGAGCGCGGCGCTCAGCGCGTCCAGGTTCCACGCCTCGTGGTCCTCGCCTGCGAGGTGCTGGTCGACGAGCGTGTCGATCTCGTCGTCGAGGAACCTGCGGACGGTCTCGGTCAGGTCTTCGTTGTGCAGGACCTTGTCGCGCTCGGCGTAGATCGTCTCGCGCTGCTTGTTGATGACGTCGTCGAACTCGACGACGCGCTTGCGGATGTCGAAGTTGAAGCCTTCGACGCGAGACTGGGCGCTCTCGATCGTGCGCGACACCATCTTCGATTCGATGGCGACGTCCTCGTCGAGACCGAGGCGCTCCATCAACCCCGTTACGCGATCGGAGGCGAAGCGCTTCATCAGGTCGTCGTCGAGTGAAAGGTAGAAGCGCGACGACCCCGGATCGCCCTGGCGGCCGGCGCGGCCACGCAGCTGGTTGTCGATCCGGCGTGAGTCGTGGCGCTCGGTGCCGATGATGTGCAGGCCGCCGGCCTCGACGACGCGGACGTGCTCCTCCTCGGTCAGCGCCCTGGCCTCCGCCAGGGCCGCCGCGTAGGTGTCCTTGTCCACCTCGGCCGGGTTGAGACCCTGCTTGTGGAGAGCATCGGAGGCGAGACCCGCCGGGTTGCCGCCCAGCAGGATGTCGGTGCCGCGGCCGGCCATGTTCGTGGCGATCGTCACCGCGCCGATCCGCCCGGCCTGGGCGACGACGCCCGACTCCTTCTCGTGCTGCTTCGCGTTCAGGGTCTCGTGCTTGATCCCCTTGCGCTTGAGCATCGTGGACAGGACTTCGGACTTCTCGACGCTCACCGTGCCGACGAGGACAGGTCTGCCGGCCTCCTGCATCTCGACGATCTCGTCGATGAGCGCGTTGAACTTCGCCTTCTCGTCGCGGTAGACGAGGTCCGGGGCATCCTCGCGGATCATCTCCATGTTCGTGGGGATCGCGACGACCTCGAGCCTGTAGATCTTGTGGAACTCCTCGGCCTCGGTCATCGCCGTACCGGTCATGCCCGCGAGCTTGTCGTAGAGGCGGAAGTAGTTCTGGAAGGTGATCGTGGCGAGGGTCACGCTCTCGCGCTGGACCCGCAGGCCCTCCTTGGCCTCGATGGCCTGGTGCAGCCCCTCGCTCCAGCGCCGGCCGGGCATCTGGCGGCCGGTGAACTCGTCGAC
>CAZFXH010000064.1:0-16062 GCA_964522905.1 uncultured Anaerolineaceae bacterium | reverse complement strand
CGCACCGAGTGCGGCGACTGCAGGCGGCGCGACCGGGATCGACTCCCCGTCGGACACCATTCGCATCCGCACCCGCGGGCTGACCAAGCGCTACGACGACCTTGTCGCAGTGGACCACCTCGATCTCGACGTCCACGCCGGGGAGATCTTCGGGCTGCTCGGCCAGAACGGAGCCGGCAAGACCACGACGATCCTGATGCTGCTCGGCTTGACCGAACCGTCGGCGGGCGCCGCCCGCGTCGTTGGACTGGATCCGTCACGCGGCCCGCTCGACGTCAAGCGGCGGGTCGGTTACATGCCCGACAGCGTCGGCTTCTACGGCGACCTCACGGGTCGCGAGAACCTGCGCTACACCGCCCGGCTGAACCGCTTGCCGCGCGACCTGGCCGAGTCGACCATGGACGAGGTCCTCGACCAGGTCGGGCTGACCGATCGTGCCGACGACAAGACCGAGACGTACTCACGCGGCATGCTCCAGCGCCTCGGCATCGCCGATGCGCTCGTGAAGGACCCCGACGTCCTGATCCTCGACGAGCCCACGACCGCGATCGATCCGCTCGGGGTGACGGAGGTGCTCGAGCTCCTGCGACGGCTCGTGCGCGAGCGGGGGATGGCCATCCTGCTGTCGAGCCACCTGCTGAACCAGGTCCAGAGCGTATGTGACCGGATCGGCATCTTCGCCTCGGGCCGGCTGATCGGGCAGGGGACGATGGAGCAGCTGGCCGCCCGCTTCGGCGATGGCCGGCGCGAGGTCGAGGTCGGCCTGGACCTGCCCGAGGGCGCGGACGACATGCACGCCCGCCAGGTGGTGCGGAACGTGCCGGGCGTCGAGTCCCTCGACGACGGCGCACGGCCCGGGGAGCCGTGGATCCTGACGGTGGCGCCGGCAAACGATCCCGCCGTGGTGCGTTCGGCAGTGCTCGCCGTTGTCGCGGCCGAGGGACTGCCGCTGGCGTCGATCCGCGCCGTCACCCCGTCGCTCGAAGATGTCTACCGCCGGGCGGTCGTCAAGCCGGGGTCCATCGCCACCGCGCGGCCGCGCGCATCGACCGCGGACGATCCTGCCCGGAACCCGCGCGCGGATGTCGACGCCGTCCCGACCGCGGCACCCGCCGCCGCCCCGGTCGCGACGCCCGCCTCCGTCCATGTGGACGTACCCGAGCCCGTGGAGCCCGTCATCCTCCCGTCCGATGCAGCGCGAAAGGAGGATGAGCGATGACAGCCGTGCCCGCGCCGCGCACACGGTCTGTTCCCGGTGCGGGCTGGACCGTCGTCGCGGCCAAGGAATTCGGCGACCACCTCCTGTCGGTGCGGTTCTTCGTGCTCGTCATCGTGCTCGGGCTGGCGGCCGCGATCCCCCTGTACTTCGCCGCGTCGGCGATTCGCGAGGTGGCGTCGAGTGTCACGGACTCGCAGGCGGTCTTCATCGCGCTGTTCTGGCTCGCTCCGGACGTCGGGGGGCAATTCACCCTGCCGTCGGTGACGGGTTTCCTGGCCTATGTCGCACCCTTGCTCGGTCTGGCCTTCTCGTTCGATTCGATCAACGGCGAGCGAGCCCAGGGCACGTTGCCGCGACTCCTGTCGCAGCCGATCCATCGCGACGACGTCGTGAACGGCAAGTTCGTGGCCGGGCTAGCGGTCATCGCCCTTGTCCTCGTCACCGTGGTCGCTGCGATCGCGGCGTTCGGGATCATCCGGCTCGGGATCGTGCCGGCGCCAGTCGAGATCCTGCGGATCGTCTTGTGGCTCCTGGTGACGTTCGTGTACGTCTCGCTGTGGTTGGCGTTCGGGATGCTGCTGTCGGTGGCGGTCCGCCGGGCCGCGACGTCGGCCCTCGTCGGCTTTGGCGCTTGGCTCCTGCTTACGTTCTTCGGCGGGCTCATCGTGTCGCTGATCGGCGGGGTGATCGCGCCCGTCGCGGGAACGGCCGAGGAAGTGCTCCGCAATAACGGGACCCAGGAGGGCCTGCGCCGCCTGCTCCCGGACACGCTCTACCGCGAGGCGTCGCTGACCCTGCTCAACCCACAGGTCACCTCCGTCTCGACGCCGGCCACGCTCGGCAGCTACGAGCAGGCGCAGCAGCGCATCCCATCGCTCCTGTCGCTCGACCAGAGCTTCCTCCTCGTCTGGCCGCAGGTCGTGGGCCTGGTGGCGATGATGGTCGCGTGCTTCGCCCTGGCCTACGTGCTCTTCATGCGCCAGGAGGTCCGGGCGTAGGGCGTTCCGGCCTCTTTGGGCCCGCGAGGTGCGACGTTCTTGCCAGATGTTCGTGAGGGCGGCATTCGACAAGGCTGCGAGGCTCTCGCCAACTTCCGCGAGGCCGCGGACGAACTGGCGGCGTGGCGACGACGGTCCGCCCCTCAGCCGCTGAGGAGCGTGCCGCGAGCCAGCCCCAGCTCGCCCTCGGCGGCGCCCGTCGCCCAGGCGACCACCTCGTCTCGCGTGATCGTCGTGCCGTGGGCGACGACCTGAAGGGCCAGCCCGTCCAGCAGTGACAGGATCCGCCACGCCGCGCCCGCCGGGTCCGGGCAGGAGAACGCCCCGGCCTCCACGCCGTGCACGATCGTTCGCTCCAGCAGCGCCTGCCACTTCAGGTTGAGCCGCCGCGAGGTCGCCTGGACTGCCGGCCGGCGCGCGGCCTCGGCCCAGGCGTCGAGCCAGAGCTGGAACGCCCAGTCCTTGTCGGCCGGGGTATAGGTCCGGAAGAAGACCCGCAGCGCCTCGGCCGGTGAGGCCGCCCCCGCCATCGCCCGCGCGGACAGGTCCAGGTCCTGCTCGGCCACGCGCTCGAAGGCCGCCGCGAGCACCTCGTCCATCGAGGCGAAGTAGTGGTGGATGAGCCCCGACGACGTCCCCATCTCGGCAGCGACGTCGCGCACGGTCGTGGAGGCCAGGCCCTTGCGCACCGCGACGACAAGGGCGGCCGCGACGATCGCCTCGCGCCGCTGGTCGGGCGTCATCCGCTTCATGGGCGCGCAGCGTAGAACGATATTGCGCACACGTCCAATAACGGATATCGTGCCCGAACCGTCAGCACCAGCGAGGGCCGACCACGCATGATCCGCACCACGCCCTTTCACGAGCGCACGAATGCGCTGAACGAGACCCAGCTCTGGAGCCACTGGTCCGGCCATCTCGCCGCGGACCGCTACCAGATGTCGGACAAGATGGAGTACTTCGCGGTCCGCAATGCCGCGGGCCTCTTCGACTCCAGTCCGCTCTACAAGTACCGGATCACGGGCAGGGATGCCGAGACGTTCCTCGCCGGCATCCTGGCGCGCGACATCCGGGCGTGTCCGGCGGGCCATGCGCAATACACCTGCTGGCTCGACGACCGCGGCTTCGTCATCGAGGACGGGGTCATCCTTCACACCGCCAGGAACGAGTACCTCCTCACGAGCGCGGAGCCCAACTTCGCATACTTCGAGGACCGCATCGGCCGTCACGACGTCGCGATCGAGGAGGTGAGCGACGACATCGGAACGCTGGCGCTCCAGGGGCCGCGGTCGCGGGACCTGCTCAAGAAGCTCGTCCCGCAGATGGAGAAGATCCCCTACTTCGGCGTGGCCAAGGGGGAGATCGGAGGCGCGGGTGTGACCGTCAGCCGGACCGGTTACAGCGGCGACCTGGGCTACGAGGTCTGGGTCGACACGCCTGACGCGCTCCACGTCTGGGACACCCTCTGGGACTCGATGGAGGGCCACGGCGTCCTGCCGTTCGGGCTCGCCGCCCTCTACATGCTCCGCATCGAGGCCGGCCTCCTGTTGCTCGACGCCGACTTCGACTCGAGCCGGTTCGCCTGGAACGACGCCCACCGCTCCTCCCCGATCGAGCTCGGCTGGTCGTGGATGTTCAAGGACCTCAAGAACGACGACCGCGCGTTCATCGGCCGCAAGGCGCTCGAGCGTGAGCTCGCCGACAAGACGTCGCGCTGGGCGATGCGCGGCCTGATCGTGGACTGGCAGGACTACGATCGGGTCTACAACGAGGCGGGCCTGATCCCGCCCAAGGACCACGCCCCGGTCGTCGAGGACTGGATGCTGTACGACGACGATTACCAGCGCGTCGGCTACGCCACGAGCTTCATGTACTCGCCGATGCTCCAGCGCCACATCGCGATCGCCCGCGTCCGCCCGGACCTCGCCAAGCTCGGCACCAAGGTGAACCTCGAGTTCACGGTCGACCACCACTACGAGCAGGTCGCCGCGCAAGTCGCCCGGCTGCCGCTCTACAACCCTGAGCGAAAGACGGCCTGACATGACGACGACGATCCCGACCCGGAAGACCCCGACGACCAAGCGCGGCGGGGCGACCAAGCCGACGAATGGCTCGAAGTCGACGGCGCGCTCGACCAAGACCACCTCTCGCGCCGACCGGACCTACGATGCGATCGTGGTCGGTGGCGGCCACAACGGCCTGGTCAACGGCGCGTACCTCGCCAAGGCCGGCCTCAAGACGTTGATCATCGAGCGACGGCACCTGGTCGGTGGCGCCGCGATCACCGAGGAGCTCCGCCCGGGCTTCTGGTTCACGACGTTCTCGTACGCCCTGAGCCTGCTGCGGCCGGACATCGTCCAGGACCTCGAGCTCACCAAGCACGGCTTCATGCCGCTGCTGATGTCGACCGCGTTCGCGCCTGCCGAGGACGGGGACTACCTGCTGTTCACGCAGGACCACCAACAGAACCTCAAGGAGATCGGGCGCCACGCCAAGCACGACGCGGACGCGTACGACCAGTACAGCCACGACATCGAGATGGTCTGCCAGGCCATCAAGCCGCTGCTCGACATGGTGCCGCCCGATATCTTCAGCGACGACCCGGAGGAGCTACTCGCGCTCGCCGGGATCGGGTCACGCTTCCGCAAGCTCGACAAGCGCGTGCTGCACAACGCGGTCCGACTCCTGACCGGCAGCGCCGCGGACTTCCTCGACGACTACTTCGATTCCGAGCTGCTCAAGGGCTACCTCTCCTCGTCGAGCATCATCGGCACGAAGGTCGGGCCGCGGTCGCAGGGCTCGGGGCTCGTGCTGCTCTACCACTCGCTCGGGGAGCACGACGGCCAGTTCGGGTCGTGGTCCTTTCACAAGAAGGGCAACGGCGGGTTCACCCAGGTGCTGGCGCGAGCCGCCCAGGCGTACGGCGCCGAGATCGTCCTCGAGTCGCCCGTCGAGGCCGTCATCACGAAGGACGGCCGGACGACCGGGGTCGCGCTCGCCGACGGGACGGAGTACTACGCCGACACCGTGGTCAGCGCCCTTGACCCGCGGCGGACCTTCCTCGAGCTGGTCAACCCGCGGGAGCTGCCCGACGACCTGGTCGAGAACATCCAGCGGTTCCGCTTCCAGGGGACGAGCTCCAAGGTGAACTTCGCCCTCGACGGGCTCCCGAACTTCCCGGCGCTCGGTCAGAAGCCGGACCACTTCCGCGGGTTCACGAACATCGGCCCGTCGATGGACTACCTGGAGCGCGCCTTCGACGACGCGAAGTACGGCTGGTACAGCCAGAACCCGTACATCGACATGGCCATCCAGTCGACGATCGACGCCGACATGGCGCCCCCCGGCAAGCACGTCCTGAGCTGCTTCATCCAGTACACGCCCTACCACCTGCGCGAGAGCGACTGGGACACCGAGAAGGAGAACCTGGGCGACACCGTGCAGCGGACGTTGGAGAAGTTCTTCCCTGGCTTCGGCGATCTCGTCCTGCAACGGGAGGTCGTGACGCCGCTCCACATCGAGCGGACCGTCGGTCTGTCGGAGGGCAACATCTTCGCCGGCGAGTTCTTCGCCCCGCAGATGTTCTTCTTCCGGCCGGCGCCAGGCTGGAGCCAATACCGGACGCCGATCGACGGCTACTACCAGTGCGGCTCAGGCACGCATCCGGGGGGCTGCGTGATGGGTGCGCCGGGCAAGCTGGCAGCCGGGCAGATCCTCAAGGACCGGGCGAAGGCCGGCACGAAGGCGAGGGTGGCCGGCCGAGCCTGAGGGACGTCGCTTCCAGCACGTCGATCCCTGAGTGCGCGAAAGACGCCCGCCCGACTGCGATGTCGGGCGGGCGTGCCCCATGGGATGTTCGAGAGGGTTACTGGCCGATGAGCTCGCCGGCGGCGTCCACCACGTACCAGATGTTGCCGATGCCCTGGCCGTTGGTGTCGCCGGCCGCGGCGTCACCCGCGAAGTAGTACAGCGGCCAATCGCCGTACTTGACCTGTTTGGTCCCGTCCGTCCGGTCGACGGTCGTGAGCTTGGTGGCGTCGAGACCCGTCCCCGCCGAGATGGCCGCGGCGTCGGTGGCGACCAAGGGCGGCCACTGGGTCGCGCAGTCGTCGTAGCACGTCGGATCGCCGGCGGTGTCGGGCGTGAATGCGTAGAGGGTCATGCCCTCGGCGTCCACGATGATCTCCCCGAGCGCGTTCGTGGCCAGCGCGATCGTCGCGTCAGCGGCCGCGGACGGTGCCTCCACTGGTGCCTCCGTTGGCGCCTCCGTTGGCGCGGCCACGGACGGGGCTTCCGACGGCGGCGCAGCCGATGCGGACGGCGACGTCGTGGCGCCGCTCGTGCACGCGGCCAGGAGGGCGATCAGCCCGAGTAGCAGGAGCGATCGAATGGTGGTCTGCATCCTGTGGATCTCCATGGCGCGGGGGTCGTTACACCCGTGTGTACGTCCATCGGGCCGCACCCGGTTTCGCTTCGCTCCGCAGTGACGGGGTCGTCCCGGCGTCGGTATGGTTGCCGAATGACGCCAACGAAGGCCGCTCGCGTGCCCAGCCTGCCGACCGGCACGCTGTTCTTCGTGCACGGCGCCAACGAGACGTCCGAGGGCCTGGCCGCCAACCTGGCCCGCATCGAGGACAAGGTCCGGGAGCGGGGCTGGGACGTCCGAGTCGTCGCGCCCGAATGGCGGCGCCAGTCCGGTCTTCGGCTCGGCAACTGGCGCAAGGCGCTCTACCGCCGGGCGAGGCCGACCCCGATCGCCCTGTCGTCCCTGCCGACCGGCGTCGGCAAGGCCTCGGTCATGAAGTACGTGACGAACTACTTCGAGGACCGGCGCGAATCGATGCTCGATGCCCTCGGCGCCCAGCTCCTTGCCGACGTCCTGGGCTACCAGCTGCACCGGGCCTCCGTCCAGAAGGTGCTCCGAGCGGAGCTCACGCGGGCGGCGAAGTCAGCGCGCAGCCGGCCGGTCCTGCCGGTCGGGCTCAGCCTTGGCGGCACCGCCCTCGTGGACCTGCTGGCCAGCTGGCCCGCCGCACCGGTGGATGCCTGCGTGACCGTGGGCTCCCAGGCGCCGCTCCTGTACACGTTCGATGCGATCCCGTCCATGCCCTACGACGAGGCCGACCCGCCCCACCTGCCCGTCCCCTGGCTGAACGTCTATGACAGCCGAGACTTCCTGTCGTTCGTGGCCGAGCCCCTGTTCCGGCGGACCGACGGCCTCGCCAGTGTCGTGGACCTGCGCGTCCACTCCGGGAAGGACTTCCCGAGGTCCCACAGTGCGTACTGGGATCTGGCGCCCGTGTGGGACGCGATCGGCACCGCGTTCTCGTGGAAGCGCACCGAGCGCCTGACCGTGAAGGAGGCGCGAGACCTCGGCTTCGAGGCGCGCAAACGGGCGGCGCCCAGGACCTGACCCAGGGTCTTGGCACATCGCTGCAACGCCCAGCCGCATGGGGACCGCCCGGCGACGACTGTGCGTCCCCGACGATCGGTCCATGCTTCGCTCACTCTCGATCCTTGTCGCGCTCGGCGTGGCACTGGCAGGCTGCTCCAACCCCGACGCGTCCGCGAGCTGGTCGTTCGGCCCGGGCCTCGGCTCGGCGGTTCCCAGCGGTTCCGCTGCGCCGTCAGCCGCGCCCTCGGCGAGTGCATCGGCGCCACCGTCGGCCCCGGCGATGCGGGACGAGACGCTCGGGGTCGAACAGGTCGCCGGCGGACTGACCGAGCCGACCGGGATGGCATTCCTTGCGGACAACGACTTCTTCGTCATCGAGAAGAGCACGGGTCAGGTCAAGCGCGTCGTCGATGGCCAGGTGAGTGAGCCGGTCCTCGACCTCGCGGTCAACTTCTTCGACGAGCGAGGTCTCCTCGGGATCGCCCTCCATCCGCAGTTCGCTGACAACGGCTACGTGTACCTGTACTGGACCGCCAGTGGCCTGGGGGACGGCGACGAAGGACGGATCGGCCCGGACACCGATGCCGAGCGTGAACTGCCCGAGCTCGGCAACCGGGTGGATCGATTCACCTGGGACGGCACGGCGCTGAACTGGGATCGCATGGTGGTCGCGCTCCGAAGCAACACGCTCGAGACGGATACCTCCGGCCGGATCCGCGGCAACCACGATGCCGGGCCGCTGGTCTTCGGTCAGGACGGCAAGCTTTACATCGTCAACGGGGATCAGAACCTGCGGGCTCAGCTGCAGAACCTGCCTGACGGGGCGCCACCGGACGACGCGAACTTCGCAGGCGTGGTCCTGCGGCTCAACGACGACGGGTCGGTCCCGGACGACAATCCATTCTTCGCCGCGGGGACGGCCATCGGTGACGAGGCCGGCGAGAACGTTCAGATGATCTGGACCTACGGCGTGCGAAATAGCTTCGGGCTGGCGGTCCATCCGGATACCGGCGCCCTGTGGCAGACGGAGAACGGCGACGACAGCTGGGATGAGGTCAACATCTTTCCGGCCGGCTCGAACTCGGGCTGGATCCAGTTGATCGGCCCGCCCGAGCGGTTCGACGAGTTCACGCAGCTCGAAAGCGACTCGGAGGACGGGATGGACAACGCCGACTTCCCGCCCGACCAACTCGCCGGCAGCGCCGAGGAGGCGCAGTCCCGGATGTTCGTGATCGAAGGGAGCCAGTACGTCGCCCCGGTCTTCTCCTGGAAGTACCCGGTGGCCGTCACGAGCATCGGCTTCAACACCGGCGACGCCCTCGGCGAGTCGTCCGCGAACACGGCTTGGCTGGGCACGGTCCTGACGGACAGCCTGCTGCGGTACCCGCTCACGGCGGACGGCACTGGTTTCGACTTCGGGGCTGACGAGGGCCTGGCCGACAAGGTCGACGACAACACGGCCAAGGGCGACCTCGGCGAGAGCGCAGACTACGTGGTCGGCACCGGGTTCGGGGTGGTGACCGGGATCGTCTCCGCCCCCGACGGACTGCTGTATGTCGTCAGCCTGACGGGCGGCTCCGTCCAGCGGATCGGGCCGGCTGACCAGGTCGGTGGCCAGCCATCGGCCTCGCCGACCGCCGGAACGTCCGCGCCCGCAGGCGCGTCGGCGTCGCCCGCCGGCGAGGGCACGGCGCTGACGATCGGTACGGACACCGGGGCCGAGCTTCGGTTCGACCCGGAGACCGCGAGTGTGCCGACCGGTGCCCAGGTGTCGCTTACTTTCGAGAACAACTCCACCGTCCCGCACAACCTCACCTTCAACGAGCCGATCAGCGTGGCCACGAACGCGATCGTGGCAGCCGGTGCCGCCGAGACCATCGAGTTCACCGCGCCTGAGCCAGGCGACTACCCCTTCGTGTGCACCCTGCACCCGGGGATGGACGGCACCCTGACCGTCGACCCTGCGCGCTAGCCCGTCACGCCACGGCCCGAGCCCGAGCCCGCGACCGAGCAGCTGCCGTTGACCGCCTTCCTCCAGGCTTCGGGTCCACCACCGGCGTGACGGTGGGCGGCGATCTTTCGGGCGCGGGTGCCCGTCCGCGCCGACTCAGCCGGGCCGCGGCCAGCGAGGCCGACCGGGCGCCGAGCGGGGGAGGGCATCCCAATCCGCGCGGACCGGCGAGAAGATGTCCACGACGACCGCGCCGTCCGGGCCGGCGACCGCATCGTGTGGGCGGTCCGACGGGATCCGCCACGTTCCGCCCGGACCGAGCTCGCGCCGCTCCCCGTCGACGGAGAACGTGATGCTCCCTTCGAGGCACATGCCCAGCTGCTCGTGGGCGTGACGATGCTCCGGCACGATGGCGCCGGGGGCCAGCTCGACCAGGGCAAGGCTGGCGTTGGCGCCGGCCACGACCCGCGCCCGGACCGTCTGGCCCCAGACGTCGAGCGCGGGGACGTCCCCGATGTCCACCAGGTTCGACATGTGCCCTCGCAACTGCGATCTCCGAGGCCCCAAGCCTATCGCCAAGCGAAGGTACCGCGCGAGATGGCATCGTGGTGTTCCCGATGACCACCACGATCTCGCTTCGGACCGCGCGCCGCTACATCCTCGGCCGCCAGGGCCTGTGGCCCGGCCGCCGCTGGCGTGGCCTGCGCGGCACGGAGCGGGCGATGCGCGCCATGGAGCATCTCCAGCTCGACCCGCTCGTCGTCATCGCGCGGGCTCACGACCTGATGCTCCACTCCCGGGTGATCGACTATCGACCCGACGACTGGGCGACCCTGACCTACGAGAAGCGCCGCTTCTTCGACTGGGGCGGCTGGCTGGCCGTGCGCCCCATGGACGAGCTCCCGTACTGGCGCGTGCTGATGAGGCGCGAGCGCGAGAGCTCACGCTGGCGCGCCTTCGCCCGCGAGCATGCCGCGGCGATCACCGAGATGCGCGACGTCCTGCGCGAGCGGGGCACCGTATCGAACCGGGACTTCACGATGAGCGCCCGAACGCGCGTGGACAGCTATCGCGGGCGCAAGGACAGCGCCGTCGCGCTGTACTACCTGTGGCGCATGGGTGAGGCGATGGTCACGCGCCGCGAGCGGTTCGAGCGGGTCTACGCACTGACGGACGCGGTCGCGCCCGGTCACTTGATCCGCGAAGTCTCCGACGCCGATGCGGACGACCACCTGCTACGCAAGATGGTCGCGGCGCAAGGGCTCACGAAGTTCGCGGGGATCAAGTCCGCACTGCAGCGCGACGTCTCGGCTGCGGAATTCACGACGTGGCGCGACCAGCGGGTCGCGGACGGCGACCTGATCGAGGTCCGCGTGGAGGGTTGGCGGAGCCCGCACTGGGCCCTCGGCAGCGACGCGGCCACCCTGGCCACCCTGGGACGCGGGCGCGTGCCACGCTCCTGGAAGCCGCTCGACACTACGACGGACGACGAGGCGACCTTCCTGTCACCGCTCGACCCGGTGCGGAGCCGGGCGGAGGAGCTGTTCGGATTCCACTACCGCTGGGAGGTCTATACGCCGGCCGCGAAGCGCAAGTACGGCTACTACGTGCTGCCGGTGCTCTGGCGCGACATGCTCGTGGCTCGCTTCGACGCGAAGCTCGATCGTGCGGACCGGACCCTACAGATCCTCGGCTTGTGGCTCGAGGACGAGGCGTTGGCACGGGACGACGCCTTCGCCGAGGCGATGGCGAAGGGCATGGCCCGGTTCCTCGCCTTCCTGGACGCCGAACGCCTGGAAGTGGCGGGTGTTGCACAGGTGGCCCTGCGCCGCCGCCTCGCGAAGATCGGGCGTCAGGCTCCGGGGCGCCCCCGCTCGTCGTAGGAATCGAGGAAGTCAACGTCGCCGACGGAGTGACCGGCGGCCGCCAGGAGCACCCCGGCCTCGCTGAACGACTGGATGCCGTGCATCACGACGTGCGTCAGGTACGCCTCGAGCGGAAAGCCCTCCAGCCGATTGACCGTGACCGGCGCGGCAAGCTCCTCGTCCGAAATCTCGGAGATCCATGAGCGCATCACGGCCTCGTCACGAACCCATTGCTCGCGGAGGACCTCGACGCCCGGGTACGCCTCGGGATGCAGCGTCTTGTCGTCCGCCCAGTCCGCTTCGGCCGCGCCCTGGAGCCGGACACGCCAGCTCCATTCGACGTCGAACTCATGCACGAGCGTGGACCGAAGGTCCCTCGACGCGACCTCCACGGTCGACACGAACGCGCCGGCCGGTAGCGCCGCCGCGTGTGTCAGCACGCGGTCACGACGCCAGTACAGGTAGTCGAAGAGCGCCTGGATATCGATGGTCTGCATGCGCTAAGCCTCGCACGCGGAGACCATTACGGCACGGCAAGACGTCACGCGCAGAATCAAAACGACCCGGGTCGACTGACGATCCGGGTCGTTCTTGCGTTCTCGGTCCGGCGGGACGGGACGACCCGCCGGCGAGGACTGCGGCGTTAGCCCCGCTGGCTGCGGAAGCAGTCGCTGCAGTAAACGGGCTTTCCGCTCGTGGGACGGAACGGGACCTGGGCTTCCTTGCCACAGGACGAGCACGTCGCCTCGAACATCTCGCGGGGTGCGCGCTCGTAGCCACCGCCACCACCGCCGCCGCCGTAGCTGCCGGCACCGCTGGAATAGCCGCCACCGTACGAGCTGCCGCCGTACGAGGAACCGCCACCCTCTGCGTTGCGCGCAGCCTTGCGGCTGGCACGGCAGGACGGGCAGCGACGCGGCTCGGTGAAGCCACGCTGCGCGTAGAAGTCCTGCTCAGAGGCGGTGAACACGAATTCCTGTCCACAGTCCGCGCAGGTCAGATTCTTGTCGTTGTACAAAAGAAAGACTCCTTCTCGATAGCCGGCGCGTTCCCGTGGTTTCTCGCGCCAGTCGTGAGAGGAGTCCGCGTTGCGTCGTGCTATGTGTGTTGGCCACGGCTATTTCCGCGACCGGCGAGCATCATACCCTATGTCCTTCGGGCACGTAACCCCTCATCTGAGGCAGGTCCATGCGCGAAACGCTCCCGCCAGAGGCGTTCCTCGCCGGCTACCCAGACGGCATCCGCGAGGCCGCCGAGACGCTTCGGGCGATCGTCCGCCGAGCGGTTCCCGAGTCGATCGAGGGCGTCCGCGGCGGCTGGCGCCTGATCGGATACGAGGTGCCGGTGGGGCGACGGTCGCGGTACTTCGCCTACGTCGCCCCGGAACCCATCCACGTGCATCTCGGCTTCGAGTACGGCGTGTGGATGGACGATCCGGACGAGCTCCTGCAGGGCGCCCACCTCGGCCTGCGGAAGGTGCGGTTCACGACCTTCACCGAAGGTCAGGCGATCCCCGAGGCGGCCCTCGAGCACCTGACCCGCGAGGCCGCCCGCGTCGCCCTGTTGCCGCGCGGCGAGCGCCTGGCACGCGCGTTCGATCGGGAGTGGCAGCCGCCCGGCTAGAGCCGCCCGGCTAGAGCGGGGCGGCGGGTCGAGGGGACCGGAGCGCGGCCCTTAGAGGTCGGAGCCTGGGGCGTGCTCGGTCGAGGGCTCGCCACCCTCCTCCTCCGGCGCGACGGTCGGGGTCTCGTCGGCGGGCCGGCCGGCATCGACGCCCTCCGTCGGTGCCGCGGTGGATCGGCCGTCACGGCGCTGGTCGTCGGGTCCGTCGATCTCGTGCGGTCGCTCGAGCGGTTCGTCGCTGTTCGGTCGGTCGGTCATCTCTGCGTCCTCCTGCCAGTACGTGGCTTCGTTCACGCATCATCGCGCGCGCGCCGTTGCGACCAGCCCGCTACACAGCGCTCGGGTGCTTGCGTTTGCGGGTCGAAAAGGGGCACGGCCACGGGGAAGGATCCGCGGCCGTGCTGGAGAGCGGGAGGGTTTCGGTGACTCGCCGGCGAGGCAGACTCGCGGGCGACCGTTCTGCCGGACGGCATGAGCCAGGCCGTGATCGCGCTGCGCGAGGCGATCGGGATGAGGTCGTAAGCCCGTTCATACACGGGACGCGGCCTGCAAACGACGGGCGCAGGCGCTAAGGTCTCGGGGCGCGTCAACCGAAGGAGTCAGCCCCATGTTCAAGGACAGCAAAGCATTCTCTGGGTTCGCGGTGAAGGACCTCGAGGCCGCCAGGACCTTCTATGGCGAGACGCTCGGGGTCGATACCCGCTCCGGCCCGATGGGCATGCTCGAGCTGCATCTCGCCAGCGGCGCCGTCGTCCTGGTCTACCCGAAGGAAGACCATCAGGCGGCGACCTACACCATTCTCAACTTCCCGGCGTCCGACGTGGACGCGGCCGTGGATCGACTGACGGGGGCCGGGGTCCAGATGGAGCACTACGGCCCGGACTTCGGTCAGGACGAGAAGGGCATCAGCCGCGGCAACGGGCCCACGATCGCCTGGTTCAAGGATCCGTCCGGCAACATCATCGCCGTGCTCGACGTGGGTCCGCCCGCCTGACGGTCCCGGGGACGCCCCTCACGGGGGCGAAGACGCGCAGCCTTGGACGAGACGATTGACGCCCGCGCCCGCCTGACGCCCACGCCTGACCCCTCTCGCCCTGGAAGGAGTCCCACGTGCCGCCCACGTCACCAGCCACCTTATCCATCCCGGACCTGCGTGCCGCCATCGCCGGTCGGGTGGTCACCCCGGACGACGCCGAGTACGACAAGGCTCGGACGGTCGTCGTCGGCGGGATCGATCGCCGGCCGCTCGTCATGGTCCGGCCGGCCAACGCCGACGACGTCGCGCATGTCGTAACCCTCGCGCGCGAGACGGGACTCCCGCTTGCGGTCCGGAGCGGGGGTCACAGCGGCGCAGGACACTCGGTCGTAGACGACGGGATCGTGCTCGACCTGCGCGACATGAAGGCGCTCGAGATCGACGTTCAGGGCCGGACCGCCTGGGCCGAAAGCGGACTGACGGCCGGTGAGTACACAACGGCAGCGGCGGCGTACGGCCTCGCGACGGGCTTCGGCGACACGGGATCCGTCGGGCTCGGCGGGATCACGCTCGGGGGCGGTGTCGGCTATCTCGTGCGAAAGCACGGGATGACGATCGACTCACTGCTGGCGGCCGACATCGTGACCGCGGATGGCCAGCTCCTGCGCGCGGACGCCCAGCATCACCCGGACCTGTTCTGGGCGATCCGCGGCGGCGGTGGCAACTTCGGCATCGCGACGCGGTTCAAGTTCCGGCTCTACCCACTCGAGACGACCGTCGGCGGCATGATGATCCTCCCCGCCAGCGCGGAGTCGATCGCCGCATTCATCGCCGCGGCGGAGGCCGCGCCCGACGAGCTGTCCACCATCGCGAACGTCATGCCCTGCCCGCCGATGCCCTTCGTGCCCGAAGAGCATCACGGGAAGATCGTGACCCTCGCCATGCTGACCTACGCCGGCGATCCCGAGGCAGGTGAGCGCGCGCTCGCCCCGTTCCGAGCGTTGGGCACGATCGTCGACATGGTGAAGACGCAGCCGTACGCGGAGATGTATCCACCGGACGACGGTGAGTACCACCCCCTCGCGGTCGCCCACACGATGTTCGTCGATCGGATCGATCAGGCTGTCGCCGCGACGATCATGGACCACCTGGAACGCTCCGACGCGCCCATGCGCGTGGCGCAGCTGCGGGTGCTGGGAGGGGAGATGGCGCGCGTCCCGGCCGACGCCACCGCCTATGCCCACCGCACAAATCGGATCATGGTCAACATCGCATCGTTCTATGAAGGCCCGGACGACAAGCCCGTGCGCGAGGCATGGGTCGCCGAGTTCGTGGCGGCCATCCACCAGGGCGACCCCGCCGCGTACGTCAATTTCCTTGCCGACGAAGGCGAACCTCGGGTCCGGGCCGCATACCCTGGGACGACCTGGGACCGCCTGGCCGAGATCAAGCGTCGCTACGACCCGACGAACCTGTTCCGGCTCAACCAGAACATCCCGCCCGCGCCGAACGCTTGATGGCGCGGAACGACGATCAGGCGACGCTCGAGCGCCGCCTCGGGGAGGGATGACATGCGCTTTCGGACGACGCTCCTCCAGGGCGACAAGACCGCGACGGGCATCCGCGTGCCCGACGAGATCGTGGAGGCGCTTGGCAAGGGCAAGCGTCCGCCGGTCAAGGTGACGATCAACGGATTCACCTACCGCAACACCATCGCCGTGATGGGTGGCGACTACATGGTCGGCGTCAGCGCGGAGAACCGCGCCGGCGCCGGGATCGCCGGCGGGGACGAGGTCGATGTCGACATCGAGCTCGATACCGAGCCGCGCGTGGTGACGGAGCCCGCCGACTTCGCCGCGGCGCTCGATGCCGAGCCGAACGCACGACGCACGTTCGACGCGCTGTCGAACAGCAACAAGGGGTGGCACGTGCTCCAGGTGGAAGGCGCAAAGACCGACGAAACGCGGCAACGCCGTATCGCGAAGTCGGTGGAGGCGCTGCGCGAGGGTCGCGTCCGCTGAGGCGCGCGCCTGCC
>CAZFXH010000063.1:0-9320 GCA_964522905.1 uncultured Anaerolineaceae bacterium | reverse complement strand
TCCGCCCAGCCCTCCGCGAGGGGCGACTCGGCGGCGGCGCGGGGCGCCGGCCGCTCCCCATCGAGGTACCGGTTCGTCATCGACACGGTCCGGTTCAGCAGGTTGCCGAAGTCGTTCGCCAGGTCCGCGTTGTAGCGCCGGCCGAAAGAATCCCACGAGACCTCCGCGTCGCGCTCGAACGGCACCTCGCGCAGCACCACGTAGCGCGCCCCGTCCGCCCCGAACGCCGCCACGAAATCGTTGGGGTCCAGGAAATTGCCACGGCTCTTGCTCATCCGGTCGCCACCGGCGGCCAGCAGGAAGCCGTGGACCCAGACGTGCCGCGGAGCCTCGAGCCCGGCGCTCCACAGCATCGCCGGCCAGAAGATCGAGTGGAACCGCGCGATGTCCTTGCCGATGATGTGCACGTCGGCCGGCCACCGCTGCTCGAAGGTCGCCGTGTCGTCCGGGAAACCGACGCCCGTGATGTAGTTGATCAGCGCGTCGTACCAGACGTAGATGACGCCGGCCTCGGGATCCCACGAGCCGTCCTCGCGGAGGGCGGTCTCGCCGTTCTCGGCGATCGGGAACGGGATCCCCCAGCCACCGGGCGTGCGCTCTCGGGAGATCGAGAAGTCCTCGAGCCCGCCGCGGATGAACCCGAGCATCTCGTTGCGCCGGAACTCGGGCTGGACGAAGTCGGGGTGGTCCGCGAAGTAGCGCTCCAGCCGCTCCTGGTACGCCGAGAGGCGGAAGAACCAGTTCTTCTCGGTGAGCCACTGGAGCGGGACGTCGGGGTGGTTCGGGCAGATCGTCCCGCGCGCGGACTCGACCACGTCGGTCGCGTTGCGGAAGCCCTCGTTCGGGCAGTACCAGCCCTCGTACGTGCCGACGTAGATGTCGCCGTTCGCGTAGGCGCGCTGGACCATCTCCTGGGCGCCGCGGACGTGGTCCGGATCGGTGGTGCGGATGAACCGGTCCGGCGTGATGAGCAGCGCGTCCTCGGCGGCCTTGAACAGTGCCACCTTCTCGTCCACGAACTCGCGCGCGCTGCGACCCTCGTCGACCGCGCTCTGGGCGATGTTGATCGAGTGCTCATCGGTCCCGGTCAGGAACCAGGTGTCGACCCCCCTCATCCGGTACCAGCGCGCGATGACGTCGGCGGCGATCACCTCGTACAGGGTGTGGACGCCGGGTTTGTTGTTGGCATACGCGATCGAGGTCGTCAGGTAGTAGCGGTCAGGCATGGGTCGTTCCCAGGTTCAGGGGCTCGTGCGCGCGGCGCTGGGCGGGGGCGGACACGGCGGCCGGCCGCCCACGTCGGTCCGGTGTCAGGACCGTCCGGAGCGGGGCCGCCCGGGCATCACCATCGAGCTCCCGAGTCGAACCATTGCCCGATGATGGCGGACGCCTCGGCGGCCGGTCAAGCGCGCCCCGGATCAGCCCGGGTCGGGCGACAGGCAGCGATGGACGAACATCGCCATCCCCTCAATGCCGGAAGTGCCGCGTCCCGGTGATGAGCATCGTGCCGTCCGCGGCATCGACCACGGCGACCGCCTCAGCGTCGCGAACGGACCCGCCCGGCTGGGCGAAGGCGCGCACGCCGGCCTCCAGGCACACCCCGACCGCGTCGGGGAACGGGAAGAAGGCGTCTGAGGCGCACGCCGCGCCGACCGACGAGGCGACGCCGAGCATGGCTCGCGCCTTGGCCACGGCCTGCCGCGCCGCGTCGACGCGCGAGGTCTGGCCGCTGCCCATCCCAACGAGCCGCCGCTCGCGGACGAGCACGATCGCGTTCGAGGTCACGCCGCGGACCAGGCGCCAGGCGAGGTCCAGATCGAGCTGCTCGTCGGGTGTCGGGGGACGCTTCGTGGCGCACGTCCACGCCGCGGGAGCGTCGGTCACGATGTCGGGCGTGGTGACCAGGACGGCCCCACCGGCCGTGCGTATCGACCCGAAGGGCGATGGGGCGCCCGCCGCGACGGTGTCGTCCGATGCCAGCCGCTCATCGATGAGGACGCGCAGGTTCGGCTTCTTCGCCAGGACCTCGAGCGCCTCCCCGGAGTACGCGGGGGCGACGACGATCTCGAGGAAGATCGAGGTGAGCGCCTCCGCCACGACCCGATCGACCTCGCGCGTAAGCGCCACCACCCCGCCGAAGGCGCTGACCGGATCCGCTTCGAGCGCCGCGGTCCAGGCCTCGAGCAGCGTGGCCCGCTCGGCGGCGCCACACGGGTTCGTATGCTTGACGATGACCACGCCCGGCCCGCGCAGCGCCCGCCCCAGTCCTGACGCCGCGGCGGCATCCAGGACGTTGTTGTACGAGAGGGCCTTGCCCTGGAGGGGCGGCCGCTCGACACCGAACAGGCCGTCGTCCAGGTTCGTGCCGGGCCGTCGATAGCGCGCAGCGGGCTGGTGCGGGTTCTCGCCGTAGCGCAGCGTCTCGACCTTTTCGAGCGGGATCGTCAGCGTGGGCGGGTAGGGATCGTCTGCGGCCTCGCGCAGGCCGGCGTCCGCGAACCGGGCCGGCAGCTCCGCCGCGATCCGCGCGTCGTAGGCCGCGGTGTGCGCGAACGCCTCGAGCGCCAGCTCACGCCGGAAGGCGTCATCGAGCCCGGCCCCGTCGTCGAACGCGTCGAGCACCGCCTCGTATCGAGCGGGAGACGTGACGATCGCGACGTTCGCGTGGTTCTTCGCGGCCGCGCGGACCATGGATGGCCCGCCGATGTCGATCTCCTCGATGAGTTCGTCGATCGTGATGCCCGCGCGCTCGAGCGCGGCGGCGAACGGGTACAGGTTCACGACCACGAGCTCGAACGGCGCGATCCCGGAGCCCAGGAGCTGGCGCCGATGGTCGTTGAGCCGCCGATCGGCAAGGAGACCGCCGTGGACGCGCGGATGGAGGGTCTTGACCCGCCCATCGAGCATCTCCGGGCTGCCGGTCACGGCGGCCACATCAGTCACGGGCAGGCCGGCGTCGCGCAGCGCCCGCGCCGTGCCGCCCGTCGAGACGAGCTCGAATCCGCGGGCGACGAGCCCGCGGCCCAGGTCAGCGAGACCCGTCTTGTCCGAAACGGACAGGAGCGCACGGCGCGGCATCGGGATCCGCGCGTCGGCGCGGTCAAGATCGATCGTCACGTGGCGGCTGCCGTCCGCGACCGCGACGGCGCCAGCCAGCAGCAACGCCACGGCCCGCGGGAGCAGCCGGTGCTCGACGACCCGGATGCGGTCATGAAGAGACGTTTCGTCGTCGCCGGGGAGGATCGGCACCGCCTCCTGCGCGACGATCGGACCGCCGTCGAGGGTCGAGTCCACAAGATGGACCGTGACCCCGGTCACCGCGACCCCATGCGCGAGGGCATCGCGTACCGCGTGCGCACCCTGGAACGCCGGCAGCAGCGACGGGTGCGTGTTCAGGATCCGACCCTCGTACGCGGCCAGGACGGACGGGCCGATGATCCGCATGTATCCGGCCAGCACCACGGCGTCGGGCGTGGCGGCGGCCAGCGTCTCGGCGAGAGTCCCATCGTCGCCATCGGGGACCAGCGCCGTGTCGATCCCCTGCTCCACCGCCCACTGGAGCGCCGGGCAGGCCCGGTCCGCGAAGACCAGGACGATCTCCCCGCCGAGCTCGCCGCGCGTGGCCGCAGCCGACAACGCGCGCAGGTTGGACCCCGCACCAGACACGCCGACCGCGATCCGCCCGGCACTCACGCGATCGACTCCAGCGCACCTTCCACGTACCGGGCGCCACCGAGGGACCCGCTTTCGACCACCTCGCCCACGACCGCCGCCTCGACGCCGTGCTTGGCGAACGCCGTCTCCGCGGCCCCCAGTCCCTCGCGCGGCAGTACCGCGACCATGCCGAGGCCGCCGTTGAACGTCGCCCGCAGCTCGTCGTCCGCGAGCCCGCCGAGCGCACCGATCAAGCGCATCACCGACGGCATCCGCCAGCGCGAGGGATCCAGCCTTGCCCCGAGTCCTTCGGGCAGGGCTCTCGGCACGTTCCCCGGCAGCCCGCCCCCTGTGATGTGGGCCAAGCTGTGGAGATCGTGACCCGCGTCGACCACGGCGGACCGCGCCGCGAGCACCGCCCGGGCGTAGATCCGGGTCGGGGTGAGCAGCACCTCCCCGAGCGTGGCCAACGTCTCGTGCCCCGCCCCGGCGAGCGCCCCGTCTGTCGCGGCATCGCCGAGCGTCCGCCGGAGCCGTGACTGGTACGGCTCGGTGAGGTCCAGGTCCCACTGCGCGATCAGGCCCCGCACGAGGGAGAAGCCGTTCGCGTGAAGTCCGGACGAGGCGAGCCCAACGATGACGTCGCCGGCCACGACTGCGCTGCCATCGATCACGCGCGACCGCTCGACGACACCGATGCAGCATCCCGCGAGGTCGAACTCGTTCGCTTCCAGAACACCCGGGTGTTCTGCCGTTTCGCCGCCGACCAGCGCTGCGCCGGCGTCCCGACAGCCGGCTGCCACCCCGCCGACGAGCTCGGCAACGTCGACGGGGTCGAGCTGCCCGACCGCGAGGTAGTCGAGGAACGCAAGCGGCTCGGCTCCCGTGCATACCACGTCGTCCGCGCACATCGCGACGACATCGATCCCGACCGTGTCGAACCGGCGGACCGCGGCCGCGATGAGGGTCTTGGTCCCGACGCCATCCGTCGACGCGATCATCAACGGCTCGCGATAGCCCACGGGAATCGAGAAAGCCCCGCCGAAACCACCCAGCCCGCCGACGGACTCCGGCCGGCGCGTCGAGTCGACGTGGGCGCGCATGAGCTCGACCGCCCGCTCGCCGGCAGCCACATCGACACCGGACCGCCGATATGCCGAACGTTCCGACGTGCTCATGAAGCTGGCACCCTCAACGTGGTCTCGTCACCCGCGCACCGAGGTCGGAGGCGGAGCCCCCGCGACGCCACCCGCCCGAGGTTTCGCCATCGGCCCGAGTTCTTCTTCGAGGATGAACTTCCGGCTCGCCGCGTCGTACGGCACGGGCTCCGGATAGTTGCCGTCGAAGCAGGCGAAGCAGAACCGCTCGTACGGCAGGTCGAGCGCCGCCAGCACGCCCCGGATCGAGAGATAGCCCAGCGAGTCCGCGCCGATGAAGTCGCGGATCTCCGGCTCGGTCTTGGTCGCGGCGATCAGCTCCGTCTCGATCGACGTGTCGATGCCGTAGAAGCACGGGTGGTAGATCGGTGGCGCGCTGATCCGGACGTGGACCTCGGTCGCGCCCGCCTTGCGCAGCAGCTCGACGATCTTCTTGGTCGTCGTGCCCCGAACGATCGAATCGTCCACGACGATCAGCCGCTTCCCGGCCACGACCTCGCGCAGCGGGTTCAGCTTGATCGTCACGCCCCGATGGCGGAGCCCGGCCGATGGCTGGATGAACGTGCGTCCCGCGTAGCGGTTGCGGTACATGCCCTCGCGGTACGGGAGGCCGCTCGCCTCGGCATAGCCGGCCGCCGCGGGCGCGCCCGTGTCGGGGACCGGCATGACCAGGTCCGCGTCGATCGCGTGCTCGGTGGCCAGCTGCTCCCCCATGCGCCGCCGAACCTCGTACAGGTTCCGGCCCTCCATGTACGAATCGGGTCGTGCGAAGTAGATGAGCTCGAAGACGCACAGCTTGGGGTTGGCCTGTGCGTAGCGGACCGAACGGGGTGGCCGCCCGGGCTCCAGGATCACGATCTCCCCGGGCTCCACGTCGCGGATGAACTCCGCACCCACGATGTCGAGGCTCGCCGTCTCCGACGAGAGACACCAGCCCTGCTCCGCCTCGTCGTCCCACAGCGTGCCGTCGTTGGGACCGCCGACGGCCCGGGCACTCGCGGGGAGCCGACCGAGCACCAACGGCCGGAAGCCGTGCGGGTCGCGCACGCCGATGACCCGCTTCTGATCCAGGATCACGAGGCTGAACGCGCCGCGGACCCGCGGGAGGACCTGGAGCAGCGCCGCGACGGTGTCCTCGGCGGGCTCGTCGGCAAGGAGGGCCGTCAGCAGCTCCGTGTCGGTCGAGGCGGGCAGGCGCGAGCGGCCGCCGCGCAGCTGCTCGAGGAGCTCGCGGGTGTTCACGAGGTTGCCGTTGTGGCCGATGGCGATCGAACGCCTCGGCCCCTGGCGATAGGTCGGTTGGGCGTTCTCCCAGATCGTGGAGCCCGTGGTCGAGTATCGGCAGTGCGCGATGGCGAGCGTGCCGCGCAGGCTCGGCAGGTGCCGCTCGTCGAGCACCGTGCTGATCATCCCGAGGTCCTTGTAGAGCATCAACTGTTCACCGTCGCTCACGGCCACGCCGGCGGATTCCTGCCCCCGATGCTGGAGCGCGAACAGGCCGAGGGTCGCGATGGCGGCCGCTTCCGTGGGTTCAGCGCCCGGAGTGACCGCGCCGAAGACGCCGCACATGCCGTCAGCCCTCCCAGCCGAGGGCACGGGCCAGGCCGTGGTCCCATGCATGACGGAGATCGACGATCGGCACTTCGAGCGCGTCGGCGATGCGGCTCCCGCGTTCCTCGCTGGCGCCCGTGGCCCCCGCGCCGATCAGCTCGATCACGAGACGGTCGCCGCCGACGACCCCCAGCTCCTCGATCGGGAGCCCGTGCTGCAGGGCGAGCAGCATCAACGCGGGAGCGAAACGGGGCTGGGCGGTCAGGACCACGCGCGAGGGGCTCTCGCCGAACAGCTCGACCGCTGGGGACGTGGCCGTGGCGAGGCGGACCATCGCCCCGAGCCCGCTCCACATGGCGCCCTCGGCAAGCGCGACGGCGAGGCCACCACCCGACACGTCCTGGGCGCTCGCAACGAGCTCGCGGGCCATGGCCTCGCGGATGAATGCCTGGAGCGCAGCTTCGCGCGTGAGGTCCAGCGCCGGCGGGCCGTCTTCAACGGCGGTGCCGGCCAGCGCGGCGTAGGCCGACCCAGACAGGCCCGGCGTCGACGCACCGACGAGCAGGATCGGGTCGCCCTCGGTCACGAAGGCGGGCCCGACGAGCCGCCCGATATCGTCGAGGAGACCGACCACGCCGATCTCGGGCGTGGGAGCGATGGGGCCGTCGGGTGATTCGTTGTAGAGCGAGACGTTGCCGCCCGTGACCGGCAGGCCGAGCGCCCGACACGCGTCGCCCAGACCGCGCACGCCCTCGCTGAGCTGCCAGAACGCCTCGGGGCGGGTCGGGTCGCCGTAGTTGAGGCAGTTCGTCACACCGAGCGGCCGCGCGCCGGTGATCGCAACGTTGCGCGTCGCCTCGGCGACGCTCAACGCGGCGCCCAGGTACGGGTCGAGCGCGCCCACCGCCTGGTTGCCGTCCGTGGAGGCGACGAGCGCCTTCGTCGTGTTCCTGACGCGCAACACCGCGGCGCCTCGCCCTGGTCCCGCCACGGTGTCCGCCCCGACCGTGGAGTCGTACTGCTCGAAGACGGCGCGGCGAGACGAGAGGTTCGCGGAGCCGAGGAGGCCCAGCAGCACCGCACCCGGGTCCATGCCCCGCTCCGGGAGTCGATCGCTTGGATCGATGGGGGCACCCGGCGCCGGGGCGGCGCGCCGATGGGAAGGCGGCGCTGCCTGCCGGTCGTGAACGATCGCGGCACTGGTCAGGGCCGCGGCCGGCATCCGCGCGATCTCATGCGCCCCGGGTCCGGGCCGGCCGTCGGCGTCCAGGCCGCCCTCCACCACCGTGATGTCGCCGTCGTCGGTGACCCGGCCGATGATCGCCACAGGCAGGCCCCAGCGCTCGCAGACATCGCGGACGGCCTCCCAGCGGTCGGGCAACACCGCGGCGCACATGCGCTCCTGCGACTCGGAGATCATCACCTCGAACGGCGCCATGTCCGGCTCGCGCCGGGGGATCGCGTCGAGGTCGACGAGGATGCCCGTCCCGGCCCGGTCCGCGGTCTCCGATGTCGCACAGGTGATGCCGCCGGCGCCGAGATCCTGGAGGCCTTCGACGAGCCCGCGCTCGATGAGCTCGAGCGACGCTTCGATCAGCAGCTTCTCCGCGAATGGATCGCCGACCTGGACTGAAGGTCGCTTGGACTGGGTATTGTCGCCGGTACCCACCGAGGTCCGAGGCGACGCTCCTGCGAGCCATCGGCCCGAGGTCTCATCGTCGCCGAACGTCGCGCTGGCGAGGACTGATGCGCCACCGATCCCGTCTCGCCCCGTGGTGGACCCGAACAGGACGACGAGGTTCCCCGGCCCGGGCGCCGCCGCGAGCGTGAGCTGGCGCTCCTCGAGCAAACCGATGGCCATCACGTTCACGAGCGGGTTGCCCGTGTACGTCGGGTCGAAGACAAGCTCGCCTCCGACGGTGGGCACGCCCACGCAGTTGCCGTAGCCGCCGACGCCTCGAACCACGCCGTCGACCAGGTGCCGGGTCCGGGCGTCGCCCGGATCGCCGAAGCGCAGCGCGTCGAGCACCGCGATCGGCCGGGCGCCCATCGTGAAGATGTCGCGCAGGATGCCGCCGACGCCGGTCGCAGCGCCCTGGTACGGCTCGACGGCCGAGGGGTGGTTGTGCGACTCGATCTTGAAGGCGACCGCCAGGCCGTCCCCGATGGAGATGACGCCGGCGTTCTCGCCCGGTCCGGCGACGACGCCATCGCCCGTGGTCGGGAGGGTCTTGAGCAGCGACTTCGAGCTCTTGTACGAGCAGTGCTCGCTCCACATGACCGAGAACATCGCGAGCTCGAGGTCGTTGGGGTCGCGGCCCCCGAGCCGGTCGCGGATCGCGTCGAGCTCCTCGTCGGTGACGCCCAGGCGGCGGTGGAGCGGCTCGACGGGGAGCTCCGCCACGGTCATCGGATACCCACGGAAACGCGACGCTCGCCGATTGTCCTGGCCGCGCTGTCGACGAGGGAGCGGACGATGCCGGCACCGTCCTCCGAGCCCAGGACGGCCTCGGACGCGCGTTCCGGGTGGGGCATGAGCCCGGCCACGTTACCGGCGGCGTTGATGACGCCGGCGATGGCCCGCAGCGACCCATTCGGGTTGGCGGCGCCATCGTCCTCTCTGGCGGGGTTGCCGGCCTCGTCCACATAGCGGAACAGCACGCCCCCGTCGGCTTCGAGCGCGTCGAGCGTCGCCGCATCGGCGAAGTAGCAGCCCTCGCCGTGGGCGATGGGCATGCGCAACGGCCCGGCGGTGTCCAGCGAATGGGTGAAGGGCGTATCGAGCCGCGCGGCCGTGATCGAGACCTCGCGCCCCACGAAGCGCAGGCTCCGGTTGCGGAGCAGGGCGCCCGGCACGAGACCGGCCTCGGCCAGCACCTGGAAGCCATTGCAGATGCCGAGCACCAGGCCGCCGCCTTCGGCGAACTCGGCGACGGCGCGCATGACCGGGCTGAAGCG
>CAZFXH010000062.1:0-2405 GCA_964522905.1 uncultured Anaerolineaceae bacterium | reverse complement strand
CGGGAGGACTCCATGCGGATCGGTCTCTACATCCGGCTCATCGGGCGACCGGGGACGCAGCCGCCTGCCCCGACGTGGCATTCCGTGCGTGCTCAGGCCCTCGCGGCGGAGGCGGCCGGCTTCGACATCGTCGTCCTCGAGGACGCGCTGCTCTACCCGGACGAGGAAGGAAATCTGGGTGTGTGGGAAACCGTCTCGATGGCCGCGGCCGTCGCAGCGTCGACGTCCACGATCGGCATCGGCCATGCCGTCATCAACAGCCCGTACCGACATCCCGCCATCGTGGCGCGAATCGCCGTCACGCTCGACGAGATCTCAGGCGGGCGCTACACGCTCGGCATCGGTCTGGGCAACACGCCCGACGACTATCCGCTCTTCGGGATCGATGCTGAACGGCGCTACTCGCGATTTGCCGAGGCGATTCAGATCATTCACGACCTCCTTCGAAATGACCGGACTTCCTTCGAAGGGGAGTTCTACCGGGCTCCCGGCGCCGAGCTCGTGCTGCGAGGTCCACGACCGGAGGGCCCACCGATCGTCATTGCCGGCGCAAAGCCGAAGATGCTCCGCCTGGTCACGCGATTCGCCGATGAGTGGAACTGGTGGGTAGCGGCGAACGAGAATGCGCCGGTGCTTCGCGGGCTGCTCGATGAGCTGAGCGCCGCCTGCGAGGAGACTGGCCGAGATCCGGCCACCATCCGGCGCTCGGTCGACGTGTTCTCCGTTGCGACGCCGGGCACGCCCGAACCGCCACCCGGCGTGCTCCAGGTCCGCGGGTCGCCGGATCAGATCGCCGAGGAGCTGCTCGGCTACGGAGCGCTCGGGTTCGACGAGGTCCGCTGCAACCTCCAGGCGCCGGCCGACGTGCCGAGAACCGAGGCGATCGCCTGGATGGGGGAGGTCGTTCCGCTAGTCCATGCGGCGTAGCGAGGACGGTCGGCCCCTTTGCGTCGGGAGTTGTCCTTCGTTCCACACCCGGTTCATCGGTCCAGACGAGGATGTGTTCAGCCTCGTGACCGTCCGGCTGGATGGACCTAGGCCACCGGCTTACGGCCTTCAAGGACATCGTCGAGCAGCTCGGCGATCCCCGTCAGAGGCCTGTTCGGGCTGGCCATTATGTCGAGCAGTAACGCCACTCGGGGAAGCCTAACGGGCCGCGGGTCGGGGCATTCAGTCAACAGCTGGTCGAATAGCCGTCGTTACCGCGGCTCTCAGATCCGGATGCGACCCCTGATCTGACCGCAATATCTAGTGGTCCGAACGCCGGGAGCCCGACGACGCAAAGCCGGTCCCGTTCCTGCCTCCGTTGGAGTCCTGCAGGCGCCCAAGCAGCTCCACGACGTCATCCGCGCGCGACGTGCGGACGCGTCCGCGCCGACGCGGATGGGCGTGATAAATTCGTGCCCGTGCTTGTCGTGAGCGGCGCTGTCCTCCTCGTCGTGGTCGCCGTTGCGCTGCTCGTCTACTTCATCCATCACATAGCGACTCGGACGCAGGCCGCTTACATCATGGCGGCTGTCGCCACCGAGACGCTCGACAAGATCGACCGCCAGTCGATGCCGTGAGCACGCCGGGGTCGCAGCGGGTCACGCGCTACCGGTTCGTGGTGTCCCTCGAGCGGATGCTCGAGGGACCCGGAACGTACCTCGCTGTCGTCTTCGCCGTTGCGCTGGCGGCCGAGCTCGTCCTCAGCGCGCAGGGCGCGTCAGTTCCGGCAGCACTCGGATGGCTGCTCCTCGCGATCTGGGGCTTCTTCATCATTCAGTTCGTCCTCGGCATCGCCGTCAGCCCCGACCGCTTGCTGTACCTGCGCAGAAACTGGTTGACCGCGCTGTCGCTCGTCGTCCCATTCCTGCGAGCGTTCCGCGTCCTGCGCGTCGTTGGCGCCCTGCGCGCAACGAACGCCCTGCGCGTCGTTGGCGGCTTCAATCGGGCCGCGCGGACGCTGAACGCCGCGCTCGCATGGACGCGAGCCGGGTATGCCGCCGCGCTGACTGCGACGGCTGTGCTGCTCGGGTCCGCCGCCCTCATCATGTTCGAGGTCGACGCGCCCGATTCACGCATAAGCGATTACGGTGAGGCACTGTGGTGGGCTGCCGCCACGATCACCACCGTCGGCGCAGCCACGGAGCCCGTCACACTTGGTGGGCGGCTCGTGGCGCTCGCCCTCATGCTCGCAGGACTCGTGCTGCTCGGGTACGTGGCGGGTGTCCTCGGGGCGGCTCTCTTCGAACGCCGCGACCGCGAACGGACGCGAACAATGCGCCGCTAGCGACAACCTTGGTGCCCATCATGAGCGCCTGGGCACAGCCGACGCAGCGGGGGAGCGGGATCTGGCTCGCGGCGTCGCCCGCCGAATTCAGTACTCGGCCGACTCCGGCCGGCCGAGGGGTCAAGATGACTCA
>CAZFXH010000061.1:0-1755 GCA_964522905.1 uncultured Anaerolineaceae bacterium | reverse complement strand
CCTGGCGCTGAGCACCACGACGGGGCTCAAGTACTTCGGCGTCGGCCGGGAGCGCCAAGCGGCGAACCAGATCGCGAATCAGCTCATGGAGCAGACGCGCGGCCTCGCCTACCACAAGATCACCCGGGGGATGCAGACCTCCAGCCTGCCCACCGACCCGAACCTGGTCACCAGCTGTGCCGGGGACGCCGTCGGCACCTACCGCTACGTGTCCTGTACCGGGGACAAGATCCTGTCGACCACCCTCAACTGTCCGACCGTGTCGACCGACTGCGCCGACCCGATCGTCCCGAACAGCGGAACGATCGGTGAGTCCAGCGAGTACCCACTGGACTACTCGTGGTGGACATACGTGACGAACAACTGCCCGGTCGTGAGCGCGACCTGTCCGACGGCAACGCCCTACAAGGTCACCGTCGTGGTCACGTGGGACGACGTCGACGTCGGCGCCTCGCTCGCGCAGCGGGTCGTCACCCAGGGACTGTTCTGGTCGCCTCAGGGGTGCGTCAGCTCGCAGACACACCCCTTCGCCGCGCCGTGCCAGTCCTTCTTCTACGGGCAGGCCCTGGCCCCCGAGGGACAGGCCACGGTCGCCGGAACGCTCTTGGGCGTCGACTTCACCAGCGGAGCGATCACCACGACCGGTGCGGAATCCACGCTCCAGCAGGAGCAGGTCTCACAGGTTCAGGGGAGCTGGACGCAGTCCGGTACCCAGCTCACCACGAGCGGAGGCGATCAGTTCGGTGGCGCCACCAGCTCGAGTACGGCCGCCGCGGACGGCGATCCGTCGGGGACCACCCCCGGGTATGCGGCTACCGACTCCGGAACGACCGGAGTGGCGAGCGACCTCACGACGGCAGCCGGGACCAACCAGATGCAGTTCACGAACGCCGCGGGGGACACGGGCCAGGCGATCAGCGCGGTGTCCGCGGGCGGCGCCAACGTGTGTCCTCCCACCCCACCGGCGCCGCCCGCCGAGAGCGATCTCGCGCCGTGCGGCGGCGCGCGCGTGCTGCAAGCGGGGACCTCACAAGCGATCGGACACTTCCACGGCTTCACCTCCGACCTCGGCGACGCGACCCTGGTTTCGATCGCGAACCCCGCCACGGCGACCACCACGTTCGCCAACCGGATGCTCGTCAGCGGCCAGAACGGCAACCTTCAGAACACGGTCAGCCGGTACATCGGCACGGTGAGGGTCGGCGGACTTCCGGCGAACGTCCCGATCCCGGCGAACTGGGCCGGGTACTTCCTACAGCTTTCGTCCTATCACGACACCGTGGTGTCGACCGCGGGAACGAGCGCGGCGGCGCCGACCGCGACGGTGGATGCGGGCACGCTCAGCTACTGGAACGGCGCGGGGTACACGAGCGTGAACCTCGCCACGACGCCCGCGTACTCGCTGTCAGGCCTCGTGTTGGATCACACGACCACGGTCGGGCTCGATACCGTCCAAGTGCGGATCGGGTCGAGCGGGACGGTCTCGATGCAGACGGTCCCGACGGTGACCTCCACCCCGACGGGGAGCGGTTCGATCGTCCGGAACATCGCGCAGGCGACGGTCGGCTCGCCGGTCTTCGGGACCTTCGACTACGAGGTCTGGGTCAACGGCGCGCAGGTCGTCGACCTCACGATCAACCTGTCGCTCGGAACGGCCACGGCCAAGTCCATCTATCAGCCGGCTCCCTCGTCGGCGGCGTGACGATCATGCGGAGGATCGCACGACTCGCGCGCCGGGAAGACGGGATGAGCCTC
>CAZFXH010000060.1:0-14370 GCA_964522905.1 uncultured Anaerolineaceae bacterium | reverse complement strand
CGGACCATATGCGGACCTGCGCAAATGGCTCATGTCGGAGATCGAGGACACGCGCGTCCGGGCGAGCGCCGTCCACCGTGACTCCATCGCGGTCCGCCGTGAGGGCGCGGCGCAGATCGCCCTCGTCGGGCCGCCGAACGTTGGCAAGTCGTCCATCCTCCAGGCGCTGTCGGAGATCCAGATCAAGACAGGCGACTACCCGTTCACGACGCTCCGGCCGGTCCCGGCGCTGACCCGCATCGGCGGGGTGCTCGTCCAGCTCGTCGAGATCCCGGGACTGATCGAGGGCGCCTCGGAAGATCGAGGTGGCGGTCGGGCCCTGCTGGGCGTGCTGCGCTCGGCCGATGCGATCGTCTATTGCTGTCGCGCCGACGCCGATCCGGCCGAGCTCGAGGTCGTCGTGGCGGAGATCGCCGCCGCCGGCATCGACAAGCCGGCCATCCTGGCGGCGACCCGGGCCGACGAGGCCGGACCCGGTTCCCTCCCCCGCCTGGCAGCGGCCTTCCCGGACCTCGAGATCGTCGCGGTTTCGATCATCGACGAAGCGTCGCTCGAGGCCTTCCGGACCGCGGTCTGGCGGCTGACCGGCCTCCTCCGCGTTCGGCTCCGGAAGAACGGCACCGTCGATGAAGAGCCGCTCGCCCTGCACTCCGGGGCGACCGTGACCGACGTGGCGGACTGGGTCCATCACGACCTCGGCGCGAGCTTCAGCGGGGCCCGGGTGTGGGGTGATTCGGCCCGCTTCGACGGGCAGCGTGTCGGCCGGGAGCACGTGGTCGCCGACAACGACATCGTGGAGATCGTGTCATGAACGCCGATCGAGACCGCACCGCATGGCTCGATGAACGCCGAGCCGCAGTTGTGGCTGAGTACGACGCGGAAGCGGAGGGCTACGACGACGATCCCTATCCCGCGACGTCGCATGCGACCTTCGTTCGGCGCCTGCTGGAGACGTGTCCAGCAGGCGGCACGGTGCTTGACGCCCCGTGCGGCACGGGCGCCTATTTCGAGCTCGTCCGGGCGTCCGGCCGCCAGGTTGTCGGGATCGACCAGTCAGGTGGCATGCTCGCGAAGGCCCGGCTACGACAGATCGCGACGCGGCTCGTGCACGTCGGGCTGCAGGAGCTCTCGTTCGACGCCGAGTTCGACGGCGCGATGACCATCGACGCCATGGAGAACGTCCCACCCGAGGATTGGCCCCGCGTCCTGGCGAACCTCCATCGGGCGATCCTCCCCGGTGGTCACTTGTACCTGACCGTCGAGGTAGTGGACGACGGCGAGATCGACGTGGCGTTCGCCGACGCGACGACCAAGGGTCTCCCAGCGGTGCGCGGCGAGGTCATCGAAGGCGACACGGCGGGCTACCACTTCTACCCGCGAGCCGAGCAGGTCTCGGCGTGGTTCGATGCCGAGGGGCTGGAGCTTGTCGCCGAAGGCTATGACCAGGAAGACGGGTGGGGCTATCGGCACCTGCTGCTGCGCAGCCGCCGGTAGGGCGTCGCCTCCTCGATCACGGCAGCGCATCGCCCGGCCGGGTGGCCGGGCGATGGTCCGAGGCCGCGAGTCAGCTGGCGCTGCCGGCCGCCTCCTTGAACGTGACCTTGACATCGTCCGCGGACACGTCGGTGTCGAAGCGCAGCACGAGGATCCGGTCGTAGCCGACGGCATCGGAGTTCGCCGGCGGCGCCGCCTGGACGAAGCCGAGGCGATAGGTGCCATGGTCCTCGGAGATCGACAACTGCACCTGCTCGTCGCGGGGCAGGCCGACCCACACGACGCGGAGCGTCTTCGAGTCGAGATTCTCGACCTTGACGTCGAGCCAGCGGACCGACATGCCGTCGCCGGGCTGGCCGGAGACCGCTCCGTCGAGGATGCCGGTCTCATCGTCGATGGCGACCGAGACGTCGTGGTCGGTGAGGTTGACGAGATCGACGGTGACCAGGCCGTCGGCCGGGTCGTCGGTCGGAATGACCGTCGGTTGCGGTGAGGATGGGGCGCTTGGGGCCACGCTGGGCGGGCTCGACGGCGCGTCGCTCGGGGCGGGCGACGGATCGACGCCTCGGCCGAACACGCCACCGGCGACGATGACGAGAACGGCGACCACGGCAAGGAGCACGGCCACGGGGAGTGCCGTGCGGGAGGGGAAGCTGGAGCGGTTCATCGGATTCCTTCTGGTTACCGTGAGCCCTCATCATCTGGGTCGAGAGCTCATCTGCCAGTAGGAGACCATCGTGGCGCGGCTGTCGGCATCCGCTGCCGTCGTGTCCTGACGCCGACCTTCGTCCATTCCGCACCCGGCGTGGGTCGATGCCGGGGGCGCGGGGCTACTCGCCCATCGCCCGCCAGCCGACGTCCAGGGGGACCGTGACCACCGCGCCGTCACCCGCCGCGCCGGCGAGCACGGTCTCGTCGATGGACAGCGGCTGCATCCGGTCGTACGCGGCGGCCAGCGCGAGCTCCGACCGATAGGCGGGCTCGATCAGGGTCAGCAGCGGGGTGTAGCGCTCGATGGCGGCGCGGATGTCCGCCCGTCGCCACAGGAAGACCCCGGCGCTCCAGTACGTCGTCCCAGCGTCGAACAGCTCGCGGGCCCGCGCCGCGTCCGGGTGCGCCTCGTAGCCGTCAACCGGGAAGCCACGAAGCGTGCCTGCTCGGAAGGCATCGCCGAACCGGGGGCGAATGTAGCTGCTGTCCGGGTCCGCGTCCGTGGGGGTCACGCCGAAGGCGACCAGCGGCGGTGCCGGTTCGTCGGCCGCGGCAAGCGAGGTGGCCATGGTGCTCACGGCGTCACGGAAGGGCTCGTCGCGTTCGATGTCGTGATCGGCGACGACCACGAGCATCGGCTCGTCCCCTGGTCGGTCGACGGCGACGGTCGCGAGCGTGATCGACGCGGCGGTGTTGCGGTGGATGGGCTCGGCGAGCACGAGCGCATCCGGGAGGAGGCTACGGACCGTCTGTCCGTGCCGGCGGTCCGTCACGACCACTACGTCGAATCGATCGACGAGCGGCGCGAGCCGGGCTACCGCCCGTTCGAGCAGGGTGCGCCCATCTGCGGCCTCCACGAACGCGGCCGGCAGCTCGCCTCCGCTGGGGGGTCGCTGCCGGGTGCTGCCGTCGGCAAGGATCACCAGGTACATCCCCTGCATCATGCCCCATGCGGGACGGGTCGGCGGATACCGCGGCGCAATCGATCGGGCGACAGGAACGTGCAACAGGCGATGAGCACGATGCCGATCACGACGAGCAGCCACAGGCTGGCCCCGAAATCGCCGGTGAGGTCTCGTGCCGCACCCAGGATGAATGGGCCCAGCGACGACAGGATGTACCCCCCGAACAGCATCAGCGCGGCGACCGAACCCACCTGGCCCGGGTCGTCGGTCACGTCCAGCGGGAGCGTCAGGACGAGGGGAAAGACCGCGCCGAGCGCGAGCCCCAAGACGGCGATCCAGGCGTAGGCCATCGCCGGGACGACGATGATGCCCACGAGCGCCACGGTCGCGACCGCCGAAGCGGCCAGCAGCTGCGTTCGCCGTGACCCGAGCCGGTCGGCGAGGAGTGGCACCCCGATCGTGGTCAGGAAGCCGACCCCATTGAAGACCGCGATGAGCGAACCAGCCGCAGCCGTCGACCAGCCCCGTTCCACATAGGCGTTGGGCAACCACGCCACGATCCCGTAGTACATGAGGGACTGGAGCCCGAACAGCAGCACGAGCAGCCAGCCGGTCCGGCTGCGCCACGGCAGGCGCCTCGCCGTGGGGTCGAGCCTGGAGATCCTTCCCTCTCGGCGGACGAGCAGGAGCCACGCGCCGATCGAAAGCAGGGAGGCGGTCGAGAGGATCAGCAGCGAGAGTCGCCAATCGCCGCCGATCGCGAGTGGTACCGCGACACCGGCGGCGATCGTCGACCCGGCCACGATGCCACCGGCGTAGGCTCCCGTGCCGAGCGCAGGCCGCTCCGGCACCCGCTGCGACACGACCATGGACGGGATGGCCCCGGCGATCCCCACACCGATCCCGATCCCGAGCGTGGCCAGCAGGATGAGGGGGAAGACGGGCGCGACGGCGCGCAGCAAACCGCACGCGACGATGAGCCCGAGGCACACCGCGAAGGCCGTCCGGGGGCCGAGCCGGGCCGCGAACCTCGGACCGATCGGCGCAAAGATGCCCATGCACAGGACCGGGATCGTCGTGAGGAGTCCGGCCAGGCTCGCCGGCAGGTCGAGATCGTCGCGGATGAGCGGCAGCAGGGGCCCGATCGCCAGGAGCTGCGGGCGCAGTGCCACCGACGCGATGAAGAGCCCGGCGACGACGCCGAGCGGGATCCGCCGGTCCGGCTTGGGTCGTTCGGGCACCTGCGCACGCTACCGCAGCCCGCCTCCGCCGCGCATGCGGCAAGATGCGTCTTCGACGACGATCCCGACGGAGGCGCCGAAGGATGACGGATGGAGTGAAGGGCTCGACCACGCGGTCGACGGACCGAGTCCTGTTGCAACGGACGGCCGAACTGGCCGCCGATTTCCTGGAGTCGCTGGACGAGCGGCCGGTGGTCCCGCGGGCGGGTCGTGACGAGCTCCTGGCCAGCCTGGGCGGTCCCCTGCCCGAGCGCGGGGCACCGGCGTCGGAGGTGATCGACGACCTGGCTCGCAACGCGGACCCAGGCGTTGTGGCCATCGCCGGGCCGCGCTACTTCGGCTTCGTGATCGGCGGGTCGTTGCCGGCGGCCCTTGCTGCGGACTGGCTGACTGCAACCTGGGACCAGAATGCCGGGCTCTTCGCCGCTGGACCCTCCGCATCGGTCGTCGAAGAGGTCGTCGGAGACTGGATGGTGGACCTGCTGGGCCTGCCCGACGGCACGAGCATCGGCCTCACGACCGGATGCCAGATGGCCCATGTCACGTGCCTTGCCGCGGCCCGGCACCGGGTCCTCGAACAGGCCGGCTGGGATGTCGAGGAGCGCGGCTTGTTCGGCGCGCCGGACATCTCGGTCGTGATCGGCTCGGAAGCCCACGCCACGATCCCGACCGCGTTGCAGTACCTCGGGATGGGCCGCTCCCGGGTGATCTCGGTCGAGTCGGACGATCAGGGCCGCATGCGCCTGGATTCCCTCGAAGCGGCCCTGCCAGCCGGGAATGGCCCACTGATCGTGAGCCTGCAAGCCGGGAACGTGAACACTGGCTCGTTCGATCCGTTGGGACCCGCCATCGAGCTCATCCGCGCGCGACATCCGGGTGCCTGGATCCACATCGACGGAGCGTTCGGGCTGTGGGCGGCCGCGAGCCCCGACTATCGCCATCTCCTCGACGGCCACGAGGGTGCCGACTCCTGGGCGACCGATGGCCACAAGTGGCTCAACGTGCCGTATGACTGCGGCTATGCGTTCGTGCGCGATCCGAGCGCCCACGCCGCCGCGTTGTCGCCGCCGGGCGCGGCCTACATCGTCTATGGGTCCGCGGAGCGCGACGAGTTTCGCTGGGTTCCTGAGTACTCCCGGCGTGCGCGCGGGTTCCCGACCTACGCCGCGCTCCGATCGCTCGGTCGGGAGGGCGTTCGCGAGATGATCGAGCGTTCCTGTCGGCTGGCGACGCGCATGGCCGATGGCCTTCGCGGGAGCGGAGTCGAGATCCTCAATGACGTCGTGCTCGACCAGGTTCTCGCCCGGTTCCACCCCGGTGATGGCGGCGACGCGGACGTGTGGACCCGGCAAGTCGTCTCGCGCGTCCAGGTCGATGGCACGTGCTGGCTGTCGGGGACGACGTGGCACGGCATGGCAGCGATGCGCATCTCGATCGTCAACTGGTCGACGACCGAGGACGACATCGACCGCTCGCTCGCCGCGATCCTCCAGGCGGCGCGCGGGGCGTAGGATCCCGCGTGGGATTGCGCTCGTATCACAAGGCCGCGCGTCACCTCGCGGCGGGTTCCTCCATGGGCTCACCGATCTCGATCGGGTTGTTGATGGAGTCCTGGCTCCACTCGAACCAGCCCCCGTCATAGACCGCGACCCGCGGCCAGTCCTGGAGATACGCGTAGAACCACGTCTCGCTGGCCCGCCAGCCGGTGCCGCAGTAGAACGCGACCCACTTGTCGGCGGTGATCCCGGCCTCGGCCCAGTTGGCCGCGATCTCGGGGTACGCGCGCATCGTGTTGTCGACGTTGCGGTAGTGCTGCATGTGGTAGGCGTCCGTGCCGCAGTTGCCCCAAACGTCGCCCTTGATCCGGCCCGCCGGGCCGATGTAGTTGTAGCCGCTGACGTTACCGATGTGCTCGCGCCATGTCCGGATGCTGACCAGAGCGGCCCCCTCGGGGTCGGCGATGAGCCGCTTGGCCTCCTCGATGTCGACGATGACCTCGGGACGCAGCGGGATCTGCACCCCGAAGTCGGCCACGGGCGTCGGCTCGACCGGCTCGACCTGGAGGGGGTTTCCGGTACGGACCCACCAGTCGTACCCGCCGTCGAGCAGCCGCACGTCGTCGACGCCGGCGTAGCGCAGGATCATCAACGCGCGGGTCGCCGCGATCTGCCCGGCCCTACGACCCGGCCACTTCTCGTTGGCCTGCCCCTCCGTGTCACGACCGTAGACGACGACCGTCGTGTCGTGCGTGATCCCCAAAGCACGCAGTGCCGTCTCGAGCACCTCCGGTGAGCGGCGATTCCAGTCGGCCGGATCCTCGAGCCAGTTCGTGTCGAGGTACCGGGCGCCGGGGATGTGGCCCTCCGCGTATTCCTCGGGCACCCCGAAGTTCACGTGGAAGAGCAGGAACTTGCCCTGAGGCGCCGCCTCGGGACGTTCCCCCGCGAGGACCTGCCGGAGCCAGTCGATGTGGACGAGCTTGTCGTACTTCGGCAGGCGCTCAAGCGGCAGCTCCGGGTCCGCGGCCCACGTCGCGATGCCGTCGGCGTAGACCCGCACGTTCTCGACCCCGAGAGCGGCCAGTCCGGCGGCGACTGCTTCAGCATCTGCCGCGTTGGCGCCGTAGACGACGACTTCCCGTCCTGGGACGACGCCCTTCTCGTCGAGGATGCGGCGGATCTCCGGCGTGTCGATGCTGGCGAGCCAGGCGCTCGGGAATGCGACGGCACCTGGGAGATGGCCGCCGCGCGCCTCGTCGCCCAGACGCCACCCGTTGTAACCGGTCAGAGGACGCGCATCGATGACGATGACGTCGGGGTCGCCCAGGCGATCGCGCAACTCGGTGGTGGAGATCGTCGGGCTGGTCCCCTCGATCTCGTGGAGGATGGTCATGTTGGTGTTTCCCTCGGTGGTGGATCATGCGTCCGGACCGAACAAAGACCCCTGCCGTGCAGGGGTCCGGTGGGTGAGCGGCGTGCGGATGATGCGGATCGCACGCCTAGATACACCACCTGCCCTGCTCGGTGAGGGTGGGACACAGACAGCGGCGCATGGCGGTCGCGTGACGGTGCATCGTCGGCGGATTGTGGCATCCGGGCACCCACCTGACAAGCCCCGTTTCTCGACGGATGGATGCGGGCGCTCTCTCAGGGTGACCAGCGCGGCCTCGAGCGTCCGTCGGCCCTCTCAGCGCCGGCTTCGAGCACCCAGTGGTTGCAGCGAAGCTCCCGGCCCGCGTACATGACCGCCTCTTCGCCGACGTTCGCGAAACCGGCCTTCCGGCAGACGGCGTTGGAGGGACCATTGGTGATGCCTGGGAACGCGTGGATATCGCCCCAGCGTCCGTCTTCGCGCGCACTGGCGAGGAGCAGGCGCAGGGCCTCTGTCGCGATCCCCCGACCCTGGTACTCGTGGAGGATCGCCCAACCAGCTTCGCTGCGTTGTCCGCCTTCGACGGCATCCGACCACAGGCAGATCGTGCCGACCGCCTCGCCTTCGGGATGCAGTTCCACGGTGAAGAACCACAGCCGGCCCGCAGCCATACCTTCCAGCCGCCGGGCATGGACGCCCGAGATGTCGGCCGCGGGAAGTGGGCCGCCCATGTCGGCCATCATGACCGGGCTCGTCTCGATCGATTCGGTCAGCCAGCGGTCGGCATCGGCATAGGGTCGAAGTCGGATGGAAGGCTTCATCTCGGCCATCGAGGCCACGATATCCGAACCTGCGGTCCTGCCGGTCCAAGGTCAGCTGGCCTGGAGTCGCGGGTCCAGGTCGCTCAGGGCAGACAGGCCGTCCTCGCGGAGGATGGCGGCGAGGGCGGCCTCGTCCATCGGGCGGGCGAAGAGGTACCCCTGGGCCCGATCACACCCGAGCGCGCGGAGGCGGATGGCCTGATCCGGGGTCTCGACCCCCTCGGCGGTGACGTCGAGATGGAGCGCCCGGGCGAAGGCGATCGCCGCCGTCACGATGGCGGCGTCCTCGCGGCTGCGGCCCAGGCCGTCGATGAACGAGCGGTCGATCTTGAGCTCATCCACCGGGAAGCGGCGCGCGTAGCTGAGCGACGAGTGGCCAGTTCCGAAGTCGTCGATCGCGAGGCGCACGCCGATCGCGTTCAGGGCCGCGACGACCTGGTCCGTGCCCTCGCCGTTGAGGATCTGAAGGCTCTCGGTCAGCTCGAGCGTCAGGTGTTCCGCGGCGAGTCCGGCCGCCTCGAGCGCGGAGCGGACGTCGGTCACGAAGTCGGCGTCGACGATCTGGCGGGCGGACACGTTCACGCTGACCGGCACGGGCCGGTCTCCGGCCGCCGTAGCCAGTCGGATGCTGGCGCGGCACGCCTCTCCGAGTACGAAGCGCCCGAGCTCCACGATGAGTCCGCCACGTTCGGCGACCGGGATGAATTCGGATGGCGGGACCGCGCCGAGCTCCGGGTGCCGCCAGCGCGCGAGAGCCTCGACGCCTGCGATCGCGCCGGTCCGCAGGTCCACGACCGGCTGGTACGCGACTTCGACCTCCGCCCGCTCCAGTGCCCGACGGAGGCCGTTCTCGATCTCGAGGCGGGCGGAGGCACGGGCGCCCATGGCTGGATCGAACCATGCCTGGCGCGACTTGCCTTCGGCTTTGGCCTCGTACAGTGCCGCGTCAGCATTGCGCTGGAGATCCGCGACCGTGTAGTCGGCGCTGCCGAGGGCAGCGATGCCGGCCGTCGCCCGGATCCGCGCCTCATGGCCCTCGAACTCGTATGGCTCGGACAGGACGACAAGGAGGCGTCGCACCATGTCGTCGGCAGCGCTCTCGTCGGCGAGCCCTTCCAGGAGCAGGTTGAACTCGTCACCCCCGACGCGCGCCGCAAGATCGCCTGCCCGGACGGTCGCGCGGAGCCGTCGCGCGACCTCGACGAGGAGGCGATCCCCGACGCCGTGGCCGAAGGTGTCGTTGACGACCTTGAAGTCGTCGAGATCCAGGTAGACGACGACCATCCCCTGCCCGGAACGGTGGGCCCGGGCGATGGCGGCGGTCACTTGCTCGGTGAAGTAAGCCCGATTGGGTAGGCCGGTCAGCGCGTCGTGGTAGGCCTGGTGCGAGAGCTGCGCTTCGAGGCGCTTATGCTCCGTGATGTCGACCATCAACCCCTGGACGAGTTTCGGTTTGCCGTCTGGGTGGCGCTGCACGACCGACTTGTCATCGCGGATCCAGAGTTCGCGTCCGTCCTTCGTGAGAAGTCGGTACTCCCAGGTATGGGAATCGGCGACGGTGAGCCGGTCCGCTCTTTCCACGAGGACGCGTTCGCGATCCTGCGGGTGGATGCGCGAGGCCCACAGCCCATAACCCGGGTTCCATTCGTCGGAACCCGCGAGCCATTCCTCGGGGGTATAGCCCAGCATCGTCTCGATCTGCGGGCTCACGTAATGGATCGGCTTGTCCACCCCGAGCGACGACACGTAGACGACGCCGGCGAGCCCGTCCACGAGGGCGCCGTACCGGGTTTCGCTGTCCGCTCGCGAGCGCTCGGCGGACGTGGCCAGGTCCAGCGCCGCGTGCAGGCGGCTGCTGAAGCGCCACAGCTGGAGGAGGAAGACCCCGATGGCCGCGAGGAACCCACCGAACCGGGAGATCGACTGTGCCTCCGGCGATAGAAGGCTCACGTTGGTGCTCGTCTCGAGCACGACGTTGATGCCGAACGCCACGATCCAGACCACGACCATGATCGTGCCCAGTACCCGGCCCCGGAGGTACGGCAGCGCGACGCCGACGGCCAGGAGGGGCACGATCGCGAACACGGAGTAGATCGGCTCGACCACGGTCAGGGCGATCGCGGACGCAATGAAGATCGCAACGGTGGCGCCGACCGTGACGTCGACTCGGACCCGGTCGATCCTCAGGCGGATCAACGCGAAGCAAAGGCCTGAGGCCACGAGCAGCATCCCCGCCCGCGTGGCGCCGCGATCGGACACGTCGAGGCCCAGGATCAGGTTGAAGACGCCGAAGCCCGTCGTGATCATCACGAGGATGGCAAGCAGGCGCCGCAATTCGGCGATGTCGGGATGGCGATCCCGGGTGTCGATGAGACTCATCGCTCAGAGCATGTGCATGTTCGTACGCCACGGATATCAAGCGGTGGTCCGGGGTGACGGACGCGGAAATCCGGGTGCGGCCCATCCGGAAGGCTCCGTTCGAGTCGTTGGGCTAGGCTCCGGACGACATGGCGACGCAGCGTTTCCCGATCCGACTCGGCGCGAAGTCGCGGCCGCTGCTGCGGCTCTTCGGCGTCGGTGGACGGGACGACGCCTGGGTCGAGCTTGGCGACGACACCTTCGAGGCCCGATTCGGCCGGTTCCGGGCCGTGACCCCGCTGTCGAACATCGCCGCTTGGCGCATCGAGGGGCCGTGGCTCTGGATCACCGCGATCGGAGTGCGCAGGAGCGTGCGCCACGGCGACATCACCTTCGGAGGATCGCATCGGGGCGGTGTTCGGCTCGAATTCGTGGAGCGGGTCCCGGTCTGGCGCTTCCGGTGCCCGGCGCTGTACGTGACGGTCGAGGATCTCGACGGGTTCGCGGAGGCCCTCGCCGAACAGGGGATCCCGGGCGTGGACGCGCGGAAACGGATCGTCGCCTGACAAACTGGCCCCGCGACGTGCCACCTGCTTCACGCGAGCAACGGGTACGGTAGGGGCTTGGACCGCCGCTGTGAGCCGACCGGATGGAGGCTATCCCGACCGTGAACCTCACCCTCGACCACCATCGGAGGAGTCGCCGCGACCGCGTGCTCGACGCCGTGACCCTGACCGCCAAGGTCGCCACGGTCGGATTCGGGATCGATGCCCTGATGCATCATGCCTCGCCACGGCTGCGTGGCAAGGCGATCCGCACGCGGGCCGTCGGCTACACGGCGGCGTTGCTGCTCGTGCCGATCGCCTGGCGCGTGCTGCCGGGGCCGCGTGATCCCTACCCGCGGGTTCTGGACCTCGCCGTCACGTTGCCGCTGCTCGCGGATGCCGCCGGCAATGCGTTCGGCGTCTACGAGCGCGTCCGGGTCGACGACGCCGTCCACGTGGCGAATGCCGCCATCCTGGCGGGCGTCAGCGGTTCCCTGATCGCGCCACACGTCGATGAGCGATGGCAGGCGGCCCTGGCGGGGGGCGCCATCGCGATCGCCGGCGAGACGCTCTGGGAGACACTCGAGTACCTGGCGTGGCGGCTGGGCCAGGCAGGGATGGACCTCACGTACGAGGACACGATGGACGACATCATCGCCACTTGGATCGGCGCCGTCGCGGGGGCGCTGTACATCGCGACCCGTGCGCCGCGCCAAAGGGCGACCCGCCAACGGCGCGGCTGGCGCGCCATCCTGGGTGCCTGAACGCCTGCGCCTCACCTGGATCGGACACTCGACGGTGCTCATCGAGCTCGGCGGGCTCCGCTTGCTGACCGATCCGTTCCTGCGCGACCGGCTGGGTCCCCTGCGTCGCCGGGGGCCGTCCGTGGACCTCGGCGCCATCGGCCGGGTAGACGCCGTGCTGCTGTCCCACGCCCATCCCGACCATTTCGACCCGCGGTCGCTCGCCGGGCTGGACGGAGACCCGCTCATGGTCGTGCCGCCCGGTCTCGGCAAGGTCGTGAAGCGGATGGGCCTCCGCGCCCGGGAGCTCGCCACCGACGAGAGGGCGGAGATCGGAGGCGTCGGGGTCACGGCCGTCCCCGCGCATCACGGGCGCTGGCCGCGCTACCCAGCGGCCGGCGCGGTGGGCTATCTCGTGGAAGGTTCGCCGAGCGTCTACTTCGCCGGCGACACTTCGGCTTTCGGCGGCCTGCGAGCCCTGGCCGGCCGGGTGGACGTCGCGCTCCTCCCGATCGGCAGCTGGGGACCGCACTCGGCGCCCTGGCACCTCGGACCGCGAGGCGCCGCGAGGCTGGCCGACATGATCGGCGCACGCGTGGTCGTGCCCATCCACTGGGGCACGCTGTATCCGGCAGGACTTGCGCGGGTGTGGGGCGGACCCCAAGAGCGGCCGGCGGTTCGCTTCAGGACGGCGTGCGCGATCCTCGCGCCGTCCACGGAACTGCGGATCCTGGGCCCGGGCGAGACCACGGTCGTGGAGGCCTTCGGCTGAAGCCTTCGCTCTGACCCGACGGTGGCGCGACCGGGCGATCAGCCCCGGTCGCGGGGATCAGCCGGGATCGCTCGGAGCGGGCCGCTCGGTCTGGACGAGCGTCGTCGGGGTGTTGTGCACGGCCGGGATGCTGCCCAGGCGACCGGCCTGGTAGTCGGCGACGGCCTGGAGCACCTCCTCGCGCGTGTTCATCACGAACGGGCCCATCCAGGCGACGGGCTCACGGATCGGCCGGCCGCCCAGGATCAGAACGTCCATGCTCGGGCTGCGTCGTTCCTGCTGGGTCGACGCCGCAACGACAAGCGCATCGCCCGGCCCCAGCACGGCAAGCTGGCCCGTGCCGATCGGACGGTCGTCGTTGCCGACGCTCCCCTGCCCCGCCATGACGTACAGGAGCGCGTTGTAGTCGGGCCGCCACGGGAGCGCCAGCCGCGCTCCGGGGCTCAGCGTCGCATGCACCAGCGTCATCGGGCTGTAGGTCGAGCCGGGGCCCGCGTGACCCGCGATCTCGCCGGCGATGACCCGGACCAGCGCACCGCCATCCGGCGACGAGACGAGCGACACCTCCTGGGCTCGGATGTCCTGGTAGCGAGGGGGCGACCACTTCTGGTCGGCCGGGAGGTTGACCCAGAGCTGGAAGCCGTGGAACAGCCCTCCGCTCAGCACGAGCGCCTCCGGCGGCTTCTCGATGTGGAGGATCCCGGACCCGGCGGTCATCCATTGCGTGTCGCCATCGGTGATGAGTCCACCACCGCCATTCGAGTCCTGGTGCTCGAACGTGCCGTCGATCATGTACGTGACCGTCTCGAACCCGCGGTGCGGGTGCCAGGGCGTCCCCTTGGGCTCGCCCGGCGCGTACTCCACCTCGCCCATCTGGTCGAGGTGCACGAACGGATCGAGATCCTCGAGCGCAACGCCGGCGAAGGCGCGCCGGACCGGAAACCCCTCGCCTTCGAACCCGTGCGGGGCGTTGGTGATGCTACGGACGGCGCGCACGCGCGCGATCGAAGGATCGGGTTCCGGGATCCTTGGCAAGACGGTGATGTCATCAACGACGACGGCGGGCATGGCTTCGAGCTCCTTCTGTGCTGCCAGCATGCTACGCGCTAGGTAGTTGCGGTGTCAACTACTGGCGGACCGCCGATCGGTCGTTAGACTCGGAAGCGTGTCCTCTGATGAGTCGCACACGCAGATACGCCCGGCTACCGCCGACGAGCGCGCCGACGTCCGCGGCATGCATGCGGCCAACCGTCGTGCCTGGGACGAGGCTGCGGAGCGCTACGAGGGCTGGTTCGCCGAGGCCGTCGACATCATCTCGTCCGGCGGCACGAACCTCCTGCCGCCAGAGGTCGAATTGATCGGCGACCTGCACGGGCGCTGCCGGCGGGCGATCCATCTGCAGTGTGCCGGCGGGCGCGACACGCTCTCGCTCTGGAACCTGGGAGCCGAGGAGGTCATCGGGGTCGATTTCAGCCCGCGCATGCTGGGCCTGGCAGAGCGCCTGTCGAGGGCGGTCGGGGCGCCAGCGCGCTGGATCGAAGCGGACGTGCTCGACACGCCGCACGAGCTCGACGGGACGGCCGACCTCGTCTACACCGGTCGCGGCTCGCTGATGTGGCTGCAGGACCTGGAAGCGTGGGCAGCCGTGCTGTTTCGCCTCCTGGCACCGGGCGGTCGGCTCGTGCTGTTCGAGGGCCACCCGGCCGAATGGCTGTTCGACGTTGATGCGGACGGCGCTTGGGTGGCCACCGACTACGACTACTTCGCCGGCCCCGAGGCCTCCAAGGGCTGGGCGCCCGAGTACATTGACACGCTGTCGGTCGAGGACGACGACCAGGCTTGGAAGTTCGCCCGCGCCTGGACGCTCGGGGAGATCGTCACGGCCATCCTGGGGTCGGGGCTCACCGTC
>CAZFXH010000059.1:0-7945 GCA_964522905.1 uncultured Anaerolineaceae bacterium | reverse complement strand
GCGCTGCACGAAGAAGCCATAGCCGTAGGCGACGAGGTACAGGACGATCGCGAGCGCGAGCCACCAGTACTGGCGGTCGAACGGGTTGATCTCGCGAACGGCCATGATCGCGAGGCCCGTGATCGGCAGGGTGAATCCGATAGGCAGGACCCGCTTCGTGGTCATGGCGTGAGAGACCCGCGTCGCGAAGTTGGCATGCTGCGGTTCGGCACCGCCCATCGCGCCGACGATCGAGAATGCGAACGTCGGTCCGAAGGCCACGATGGCCCCGAGCACGTGCAGGAACAGCAGCCACGGGAACAGCCAGGCCAGATCCATCGAACCCTCCCTCACGTTCGCGGCCGACCGGATGGCGCCGCCGACGGAGGATAGCCGCTACGACACCCGCTTCGAGCGCCGCCCGACGAAGTCCACGAGCACGTACTCCCCGAGCCGTTCGGGCGTCGCGTAGAACGCCCGGCCGCGGTTGAGCTTCGTCATGTGGGCGACGAACTCGGCCAGGGCTCGGGATCGTTCCAGCATGAACGTGTTGATCGTGATCCCTTCCTTCGTACAGCGCTGCACCTCGCGGAGGGTCTCGCTGATCGTGCGTCGCGTCGGCGGGTAGCTGAACTCGACCTGGCCGTCCTCGAAATGGGCCGTCGGCTCGCCGTCGGTGATGACCACGATCTCCTTGTTGGCCGACGCCTCCCGAGCCAGGATCCGGCGCGCCAGCAACAGGCCGTGCTGGAGGTTCGTGCCGTACTCGTAGCCGTGCCACGACAGCTCGGCCAGGGCGCCGGGCCGGATCTCGCGGGCGTAGTAGGCGAACCCGATCACGGTCAGGTGGTCACGCGGGTACTGTGTCCGGATCAGGGTGTCGAGCGCAACGGCGACCTTCTTCGCGGCAAGGAAGCAGCCGCGCAGGAGCATGGACCTGCTCATGTCGACGAGGAGCACGGTCGCCGTCCGGGTGAGCTGCTCGGTCCGATAGACCTCGAAGTCGGCGGCGGTGAGCCGGACACCGCGGGCGCCACGCCGGACCGGCGCGTTCTCCTCGCGGGCAAGCGCGTTCGTGAGCGTCCCCCGCAGGTCGAGGTGGAACGGATCGCCGAACTCGAACGGCTTCGTCGTCTCATCGCGTTCGCCGCCGCGACCGCCGCGGTCCAGCCGATGCCCCCCGAACGCATCGCGCTGCAAACGCGCGAACAGGTCGTCGAGGACCTTCTGGCCGATCTTCCGGCTGCCACGTGGGGTGAGCTCGAGGTGATCACCCTCGCGGGTCAGGTAGCCCGCCTCCTCGAGTCGCCGGGCGAGGTCGTCGAGCACGTCGAGGTCGCGCACCGCGTCATCGCCGAGCAGCTCACGAACCCGGTCGCGATCGATGTCGGCGAGGTCGCCCGGGGCGTCAACGTCGGTGAGCGCGTCCTCGAGCCGTTCCATCGCCTGGAGCCTTGCGATCTGCGCGAGGGCGCCGTCGAGCGAGAGCGACTCATCGCCTTCGAACCGGACCCGGTCGCCGAGTCCACCCGGCATCAGCAGGTCCAGGTTCGACGCGAGCTCGGCAAGGTCGAGGAGCAGCCGGTCGTCGCGCAGGAGCGCCTCCATCATCGACTCGAGCTCCGCGCGCTGCTCGGGGGTCATCGAGCGCAGGAGCGACTGCATCGCGGCCATGCGCTGCGCCAGCTGGTCGATGATGTCGTCGAAGGTCTGGGCGCCCGGGAAGAACCGGCCATGCTTGGCGAGGAATTCGCGCGCGTCCGGATCGCGGCCGCCGATCCGCTCGCGGATGAGCTCGTTGAGGTCGCGGACCATCTCGCGGTTGGCGGCGAGGTCCTCGGGGGTCACGGACCGGATCGCGTCGCTCATCCCCCCGACGAACTGGTCCATCACCTGCTTGCCGAGCCGCTCCACCAGCTCCTCGAAGCGGAACCGCGCGTCGGGCTCCAGGAAGTCGTAGTCGCGCAGGTCCCGGATCCGCTCCCCGACGTCGCGGGGCAGGGCATCCAACTGATCGAGCCGCTTCGCGGCGACGTCGCCCAGCAGCTTCTGGAGGGCCGGGTCGACCGGATCGGGCCTTTGCTCGGCGGCCGCACCTTCCTGGCCATCGGGGGCCGCAGAGGGCTCCGTGGGGGCAGCGCTCGAGCGCTCCAGGCGACGTTCGACGCCCGCGCGCTCCTGCGCGACGATCTCTTCCAGCTCGCGCCGGATGTCGCCGAGGACGTCACCGAGCTCAAACCGCTCACGCAGCTCCTCGCGGCGACGAGCAAGTCGATCCATGAGGTCCTGGAGTCCGGGCAGGTCTGGCCGGGTCGGGTCGCCGCTGCGCCAGCCACGCTCCATGAGCCGGCGCAGCGCCTCGGCGACGTCGCCATCGGCCATGACGTCGCTCGAGAGCTCGTCCAGGATCTCGTCGGCGCCCAGATCGGGGACCTGCTGGCTGCCGTCCCAGCGCGAGTAGCGGGCCCGCCGGGCGAGCGCTGCAAGATCGTCGTCCGCGGCAGCTCCCAGATGGCGCGCCGGTGGCACGCGCCCGCCGAGATCGCGTGGATCCGGCGTGTACCCGGTCACGACCTCATCGCCTCGGCCCGGGTGCGTCGCGAGATCGGAATCCGGAAGGGATCATCGGTGATAGACCGTCCCGCCGGCGACGCGCTCCTTGTTGATCCGTCGGGCGAGGTGCAGGCCCTCCAGCAGGAACTCCACGGCGGATGCGACCACGGCCGGCTCCTCGGCCCCGTCGGTCACGTCGAACGTGCCGAGATCCCGAACCGCGTCGCGCAGGCCGGGCACCTCCCGGGCCCACGCCACGTACTCGCGCGAGGGGGTGCGCTCGCCGGTCTCGACGATGAATCCCTCCTCGAACGCCTCCACGACCGGATCGAGATCATCGAGCGTGACGCGTCGCGTGAACGTCGCATACAGCGCCTTCGTGATCAACCGCTCGACGATGCGCTCCTCCGGGGACTCGTCGCCGATGGATTCGAGCTCGACCTTGCCGACCGTGGAAGCCACGACCGCCCCGAGGTCCGAGACCCGCGGCGCGCCCAGCGACTCGCCCAAGCGGATCGCCCGCTTGAGCGCCGCCGCCTCGAGCACCTCCATGTTCGCCACCGAGACCCTGACCGACACTCCCGAACGCTGGCTGATCTCCGGGGAGCGGCGCGCCAGATGGGTCAGCTCGGCGACGGCCTCTTCCATGAACGGCGGGACGACGACGACCGGAGAGCCCTCGGCCACCGCGAACCGGTGCTTCTCCTGGCGCACGATCGACATCTCGTCGTCGAGGGTCCGCGGGTAATGCGTCCGGATCTGCGATCCCAGGCGATCCTTGAGTGGCGTGATGATCCGCCCGCGCGACGTGTAGTCCTCCGGGTTGGCCGAGGCGACCACGTACAGGTCGAGCGGCAGGCGGACGGTGAAGCCACGGATCTGGACGTCCCGCTCTTCGAGCACGTTGAGCAGCCCGACCTGGATGCGCTCAGCGAGGTCCGGCAGCTCGTTGATCGCGACGATGCCTCGGTTGGCACGCGGGATCATGCCGTAATGGAGGGTCAGCTCGTCGGAGAGGTAGCGGCCCTCAGCCACCTTGATCGGGTCGACCTCACCGATCAGGTCGGCGATCGTGATGTCCGGGGTGGCGAGCTTCTCGGCATACCGGCGGTCACGTGCGAGCCAATCGACCGCCGTGTCGTCGCCGTCGCGTTCCACGATGGCCTTCGCGGCCGGGCTGATCGGCGCGTACGGGTCGTCGTTGAGCTCGCCACCCCGGACGACCGGGATCCATTCATCGAGCAGGCCGACGAGCAGGCGCGCCATGCGGGTCTTCGCCTGGCCGCGTTCCCCCAGGAACACGATGTCGTGGCCTGCCAGGATGGCGTTCTCGATCGAGGGAAGGACCGTCTCCTCGAACCCGACGACGGTCGGCAGGACCTCCGCCCCGCTCGTCAGGCGATCGAGCAGGTTCGATCGAAGCTCGTCCTTGACCGTCCACGAGCGCCAGCCGGCGGCCCGCAGCTCGGCGATGGTGGCGGGGCGGTCGCGGGTCGGCATGCGGTGACCTCAGTTGGCGATGGGCGTCGCGCCGGCGGCGCTGGTCGTGGTTCGGTAGCCGTCGATGGCCGCTCGCACGGCGTCGACATCGACGATGCCGGCCGCGCCGAGGCCGACGAGGTAGTCCCTACGCCGATCGACCTCGAACTCGAAGTCGCCGGCCTTGCGCCCGACGCGGAGCGCGAGCTCAGGGATGACGCCCCAGCCGAAATGCTCGAACTCGTCGCGGGCGGGCTCCCAGGTCGCGAGGACGGCAGGTCCGAGGCGCTGGACGTGGCCATGCTCGTCGCGGGAGGTCGGGCGGACGTAGTGCGCGGCGACGACCCGGCGGGCGCTGTCGCCGACAGAACGAAGGATCAGGACGACCCCGAGCCGCGATAACTCGTCGTCCGTGACCTCCACGGGCGGACGGCGCAGGCTGTCGAAGACCTCGTCGAGCGAATCGGCGTGCATGGTCGCCGCCAGGCCGTAGCCGATGGCCGCGGCCCGGATCGCGATGCGCGCCTCCTCGCCCCAGGTGTAGGACGGCAGGTCGTCGGAGAATTCGGGCACGAGGAGGACCGTGTCGTCGGGACGTATCGGCGGGGGCTGTGCCGGCTGGTCTCCGTCGCGGTCGGGCCCGGGGCCGGTCCCGCCCCGCGGTCGGTCCCAGCCGAGCTCCGGGGCATGTGGCAGCCAGTCGAATGTCTCCATCGACCCGGCGAGCTCGACCGTCCGGATGCCGGGCGGGAGGAAATCGAGGAGCGCGCCGAGGAGCGTGGACTTGCCGACTTGCCGGTCCTGCGCCGCGACGATGACCGGCACGCGGCCTTCGATGAGCAGCCACAACGTGGCCGCCAGCTCCGCATCGAGCGTGCCGGCACGGAGCAGCTCCACGATCGAACGCGGCGTCGGGGGCACGTGGCGGACGGCCCACCGGCCCCGCGCGGGCGAGGTGTCGGCCAAGGGAGTCTCCGAACGAATCGATGAGGGTCCCCCGTTCGGGGCGGCCAGCGTACGGCCGACCCCCGAGAGCGTCAAACGGGCCACGGGGCGTACCGGCACGGGCAGCGATCGGCCGCCACGGGCGCCTTGATCGGTCTTGCCGATCCGACTTCCGGTCGGACAGTCCGTGATCCGGGCCGTGTTGTTGCCAACGGCAGGTCGATCCCCTGCCTACCATCCGTGACGTGACCCTCGAGATCCAGCCGCTGACCGCGAAGCGCGTCGCCGACCTCGCGACCTTGTTTGACCAGGGCGGCGATCCGAAGTGGTGCTGGTGCTCGTATTTCCGGGTGCGCGGCCGCGACTGGACGAACGCATCAGCGGAGGAGAACCGCGAGCTCCTTGCGGCGGCGTCGCGCCGTCGGGACCACGCGCCGGGGCTCGTGGCCTACGACGACGGCGTCGTCGTCGGCTGGGTGAGCCTCGGTCCGCGCGGGGACTACGAGCGGCTGGCGTACTCCAAGGTCCTCGCACCGCTCGACGAGGTACCGGTCTGGTCGATCGTGTGTTTCGTCGTCGGGCGGATGTCGCGCGGGCGGGGCGTAGCGGGCGCCATGTTGGCGGCCGCGGTCGACTACGCTCGCGAGCACGGCGCGAAGATGCTCGAGGCGTACCCGGTCGACGTTCCGGAGGGCGAACGGATCCCGTCGGCCAACGCCTACCAGGGCACGCTCGGGATGTTCGAGCGGGCCGGCTTCAAGGTCGTGGAGCGCCGCCGACAGAACAAGGCCAGCCCGGACCGACCGATCGTCCGGCTCGAGCTCTGAGCCCGGCGGACCTCGGGCACGGATGCAGCCCCCGTGGCCGTCTACGTCATCTGTCGCCCCTCCGACATCGTCATCCGACGACGTTGACATGGCCCGGGCCGAACGCCTAGACTGCCGACCGGCGCGCAAGTCGCACGCCCTCGTCTAGCTCATAGTTTGGAGGCGGTCTCCGAATGAAGATGCTGCTGAATCTCCGACGCACCACGGCGCCCGACGGCGCAGTGGATCGCGGGAGATCTGTGCCCATCTCGAGCTAGCCGCAGGCGGCAGGACCGCCTTCCGGACAGAACCCGAGCCGTGGGCCAGATCAGGCCCCCGGCTTTTTTGATGCCCTTTCCTGCCCCACCGAGGCAGACCGATCGGACACCAGGAGCCGCGAGGCCACCCGACGAACGTCGGATGAGGCCCGCGGCTCGTTGCTTTGTCCGGAACCCACCTCCTCCTTTGAACCCTGGAGCAACCAGTGACCGCCACCCTGACCAACCAACTGAAGACGACGACCCCGGTGGCAACGCCGGCAGCGTCGGCCGTGACGTCGGCGGTGCCTGCCCTGCTCATGGAGGGCGTCAGCAAGTCGTTCGTCGTCGGCCGCAAGCGCAAGCCGGTGGCCGCGATCACCGACGTGACGTTGCGCCTCGAGCGCGGCGACATCCACGGGATCCTCGGTGCCAACGGCTCGGGCAAGTCGACCCTCATCCGCCTCATCAGCGGGCTCCTGACCCTCGAGAAGGGTCGGGTCGAGGTCTTCGGCCACGACATCGAGCGTGACGAGCTCGCGGTCAAGCGCCTGATCAACCGGGTCAGCGTCGACGCCGCGTTCTTCAAGAAGCTCAGCCCGATGGAGAACCTCTTGTTCGCGGCCAGGCTCTATGGCCTTGATGGCAGGACGGCACGTGCCGATGCCATCTCGATCCTTGGCCGGCTCGGCATCAGCGAGAAGCGGGTCGGACGGCCCGTGGAACAGATGAGTCGAGGGATGCAGCAGAAGGTCGCGATCGCGCGAGCCCTGCTGACGAGCCCGACGCTCCTGCTCCTGGACGAACCGACCACCGGGCTGGACCCGCGCAGCAAGCTCGACGTCCAGACCTTCATCGAGGAGATCAACCAGACCCATGACGCGACCATCGTCCTGACGACCCACGACCTGGCCGAGGCCGAGCGCCTCTGTGCACGGATCACGGTCCTCAACGACGGTCGAACCATCGCCGAAGGCACGCCCGAAGAGCTCAAGGAACAGACCGCGCATCGCCTGGGCCACGAAGCGACGCTCGAGGACGTGTTCATGACCTACACCGGCCGCTCCCTCGACGACGACGTCGAAGAGGACGAGAGCGGCGACGACGAAGACTGACCGGAAAGGAGGTGAGAACCATGAACTTCAATCAGATGGCTTTGGAGCTGGTGCGTATGCGCCAGGAGGAGCTGATCGCGGAGGCCGCGCAAGCGCGCCGCATCGACCAGCGCCCCTCGTCCATCCGCCGATTCGTCGGACGCCGCGTCATCGCGGTGGGCCAGCGGATCGCCGCGGAACCCCGTTTCGAGCTGGCTCGGTCCCGTTAGGACCGGGTCAGCTCCCTCGAACCAGGAGATCCTCTCGTGACCATCGTCGCCCATGAGCTGAAGGCCTCATACGCCTTCATCGAGCGCAACTTCTTTCTGACGCGTCGCTACTGGGGTTGGGAAGTCGCCTTCCTGATCTATTCCGTCGCGGGCGCGTTGTCGATCTCGCTCATCGGTGCCGACCAGGGCAGCCCGACGCTGCTGCTCACGCTGATGGTGGGAGCGATCTTCTGGAACTACCTGTCGGTCGTGTTCAGCTGGATCGCCGAGACCATCTCGGTCGAGCGCTGGGAAGGCACCCTCGAATACACCTTCATGGCGCCGATCCGGCGCTGGTCGCAGCTGCTCGGATCGGTGCTGTACGCGATGGTGTACGGCCTCGTGCACACGGCGGTGATCTTCATCGCGCTCGTGCTGTTCTTCCCCCAGCTCGACTTCTCGAACGCAAACCCGGCCACCGCGGTCGCATTCATGCTTCTCGGGTCGTTCAGCTTCGTCGGGATCGGCATGATCGCCGCCATCCTGCCGTTGCTGTACGTGGAGCGCGGCGCGCAGATGACGTTCGTGCTGCAGTCGTGCCTGCTGCTCGTGAGCGGCGTGTA
>CAZFXH010000058.1:0-2577 GCA_964522905.1 uncultured Anaerolineaceae bacterium | reverse complement strand
CTACACCGTCGCGCTCAACGGCTTCTCGGCACTCATGTCGCCGGAGCAGGCCGCCACGGTGGCCGCGAACAAGAACGTGGTGCTCGTCCTTCCCGACGAGCTGCATCAGCCGCAGACGGACTCCAGCCCCGCCTTCCTGGGCCTTTCCGCGTCCGGCGGCGCGTACGCGAGCGGTGTGGACGGCGAGGGCGTCGTGGTCGGCGTGATCGACACGGGCATCTGGCCCGAGCACCCGAGCTTCGCCGACGACGGCAGCTATCCCGAGCCCCCGCCACCGCCGCCGACGCCGCCGGGAGATCCGCCGACGGTGTTGCGGTGTGAGTTCGGGAACACGGTGCACAACCCGAACGACGCAGCCTTCGAGTGCAACAACAAGCTGATCGGCGCGGACCAGGTTCTCGACACCTACCGCGCGATCCTCGGCGCCGACCCGGACGAGTTCGACTCGGCGCGCGACGACAACGGGCACGGCAGCCACACGGCTTCCACGGCCGCGGGGAACAGCGGCGTCGAGGCCAGCGTCCTCGGCCGGGACATCGCGACGATCGCCGGCGTCGCCCCGCGCGCGCACATCTCGGTCTACAAGGCCCTGGGCAACCAGGGTGCCTTCGGCTCGGACCTCGCCGAGGCGATCGACCTGGCGGTGGAGGACGGTGTCGACGTCATCAACTACTCGATCGGCGGCGGTGCGAGCCTGACCGGCCCCGACGACATCGCCTTCCTGTTCGCCGCCCGCGCCGGCGTCTTCGTCGCGACCTCGGCCGGCAACTCCGGCCCGGGCGAGGCGACGATCGGCGGTCCAGCGTCGGTCCCGTGGCTGACCTCGGTGGGCGCGAACACGCAGAGCCGCTTCTTCCGGGGACGCGTGATCCTGGGCAACGGCGTCGAGTACTCGGGGGCGTCGATCACCCAGGGTGTCGGATCGGCCAAGCTCGTCGACGCCGCGAACGCCACCCAGGACCACTCCGACATCTGCGAGCCCGGAACACTCAGGCGCGGGCAGGTGCGGGGTGCGATCGTCCTGTGCCGCCGCGGTGTGATCGCCCGCGTGGCAAAGAGCGAGGCCGTTCTGGAAGCAGGCGGCGTCGGGATGATCATGTACGAGAACAGCGACGCCGGGAACCTGTTCACGGACACGCATTGGGTCCCGTCGGTGCACGTGGACAACACGCCCGGCCTCGCGATCAAGTCCTACATCGCGTCGGCCCCCAAGAAGAAGGATGCGACGGCCCGGATCGTCACCGGCACCACTTCGATGTGGCCGAATGCTCCGACGGTGACCGACTTCTCCTCGCGCGGGCCGGACCCGGTCGCCGAGGACATCATCAAGCCGGACATCACGGCGCCCGGTATCCAGATCCTTGCGGGCAACTCGCCGTTCCCCGACGCGGGAACGGTCCCGGGTGAGCTCTTCCAGGCGATCGCGGGAACCTCGATGTCGAGCCCGCACGTGGCCGGCCTGTTCGCGCTGATCAAGCAGGAGCACCCCACCTGGTCGCCCGCGATGGCCAAGTCGGCTCTCATGACCACCGCCGACACGGACGTCCTGGACAACGACCGCGTGACCCAGGCGACGCCCTTCGAGATGGGCTCGGGTCACGCCGACCTGGGTGGCCCCGCCTCGAACGGGTCGGCGTTCAACCCCGGCCTCGTCTACCACGCCGGGTTCAACAACTATCTCGGCTTCCTTTGCGATGCAGACCCTTCCATCTTCGCCAACCCGACGGCGACGTGCGCATCGCTGGCAGGCGCAGGCTTCGCCACCGAGGCGCACAACCTCAACTACCCGTCGATCGGCGTGGCGCAGCTCGCCGGGTCGGAGACGGTCACGCGCACCGTGACGAGCGTCGCGCCGGGCACCGTGGACTACACGGTGTCCGTCGACGCGCCGCCCGGCTACGACGTGACGGTCACGCCCTCGACCTTCACGATCGCTCCGGGGGCGAGCCAGACGTTCGAGGTGGAGATCGACAACGTGACCGGCCCGATCGGGGATTGGCGCTTCGGCTCGCTCACCTGGGACGCGGCCGGCGGGTTCGCCGTCCGGAGTCCGATCGCGGTCCGCGGTGCTCTCTTCGGCGCGCCGGAGGAGATCCGAGGCAGCGGCGAGGCCGGGTCCGCGAGCTTCGACGTGAAGTTCGGCTACACCGGCGACTACGAGGCGAAGGCGCACGGTCTCGTGCCGGCGACGCTCACGGTGGACAACGTGCTGCAGGATCCGGACCAGACGTTCGACCCGGCCGACGTGGCCGCGGGTGGTGTGAACGCCCACACGTTCGACCTGAGCGGCGTGTCCCACTTCCGCATCGCGATCCCACCGGAGGCGACGGAGGTAGACGCCGACCTGGACGTCTATGTCTACGACCCGTCCGGGACGCTCTTCGCGCAGAGCACACTGGGTGGGACCGACGAGCAGGTCGACATCGCGTCGCCGGCCGACGGCACGTGGACCGTCTACGTCCACGGTTGGCAGGCGCCCGGTGGCGACTCCGACTACACGATGTACAGCTGGGCGATCTCGGAGACGCCGGGCGGCAACCTGGTGATCGACAGCGCACCGACGTCGGCGACCCTCGG
>CAZFXH010000057.1:0-19377 GCA_964522905.1 uncultured Anaerolineaceae bacterium | reverse complement strand
GACGCGGGCGTCGCCGGGTCGATGAGGGCGGCCCTGAGGGCCGGGACGATCCGGCTCGTGTCGACCTTGACGCCCTCGACGGCTGCGGACCGTGTGAGGCTCTCTCTCGTCGAGATCACGGCGGCGTCGACCGGCTGGCGGTAGCCACGATCGGCGAACGCCTGGAGCTCGGTCGCGAGGCGAGCCTCGTCGAACCCGACGAGCGTCGGCATCGATACCGGCTGGAGCATCTGCCGGAGGCCGGCGATCGCCTCGGCGAACCGCGTCCCGTCGCGGCCGACCGCCGCCGCGCGATCGAGCATGCCGTCGTAGTCCACCGTCCGGCCGACGACGCTGTAGGGGATCGTGGCCCATCCGGTTCCCGAATGGACGGTGACGGCGCCGTCCTCGAGCCGGCCCAGTGTCGAGCCGAGCGCGAGCCGGGCGTCGGTCCGGGTCAGACCACCGATCTCGACGCCACCCACCTGCACGCCCGGGAGGATCCGGTCGGCGTACGCCTGGCGAAAGGCGACCAAAGCGAGGATGACCAGCAAGACGCCCAGCAACGCCCCGATCAGGAACCCACGCGCCGTCCTACCGGGTCGAGCGACGTGCAGCGCCCGGACCGCCGGGGCGAACGGACGTGAGACGGCCATCGGGTGTTCACCCACATCGAGACGCAGGTCGGTCCTGCGTCAGGAGTGGGAGCCTACGACAACCGCGGCCTCAGGAGAAGGGGTCAGATGGCGGCGCCTACGCGGCGAACGTGTCGCAGTCGTCGGAGTCGCCGCTCTTGTAACCGGACGTGAACCACTGGACGCGCTGCTGGGCCGAGCCGTGGGTCCAGGATTCCGGGTCGATCCGACCGGTGGTCGATTCCTGGATCCGGTCGTCCCCGACCGCCTGGGCGGCACTGATGGCCTCCTCGATGTCGCCGGGTTGGATGTCGGAGGCGGCGGAGTGTGCCCAGACGCCTGCCAGACAGTCCGCCTGGAGCTCCATCCGGACAGACAGGTCGTTCTTCTGGTTCGGGTCCTGTTGGGCCAGCTCCTCGACCTTCTGGGAGATCCCGAGGACCGTCTGGATGTGATGACCGTACTCGTGCGCAACGACGTAGGCCACGGCGAAGTCGCCACCCTTCGCGCCGAACCTCGACTCGAGCTCGTCGAAGAATCCCTGGTCCAGGTAGACCTTCTGGTCGGCCGGACAGTAGAACGGCCCGGTAGCCGACGAGGCGGGTCCGCAGGCCGACTGCGTCGAGCCCTCGAACAGGACGAGCTTCGTCTCGGGGTAGTCCTTGCCGGAGGCCCGGAACTCCTCCTCCCAGAAGAGCTCGATCGATTCGACGATATAGGCGAGCTGCTGGTCGGCGTCGCCCTGCGGCTTGAGGGTCCCACCGGGCTCCACCGCACCGCCGCCAAGTCCGCCCATTCCCGGGATACCGCCGCCGCCCAGGACCCCGCTGAACAGCACGAAGAGGACGATCGCGATGATGATGCTGCCGATGCCGCCGCCGGCTTTGCCGCCCGGGATCGGGATGGGGAACCCGCCGCCGCCGCCGCCGCCACCGAGCGCACCGCCCAGGCCCCCGCCCCCGCTCTGGCCTCTGCGATCCTCGATCCGGCCGAAACCGGTGTTCCGCTTCCATTTCATGAGTTCTGGGTACTCCTCGACGCAAGTGTCGACAGCGTACGCGGGCCGGTGACGACGACGTGTAGCAAGGCCGGCGGGCGGCCTTGCAGCGGCATCGCGTGCCGTGCCGGCTCCGCCTCGCTCACGCGACCTCGTGGAGGCGGCCCGTTAGGACGTCGAACACGAGCCCGTGGACCGGCACGCGGCGCAGGAGCTGGTGCTCGCGCAGCAGCGCGACCTGGGTGCGTACGCTCGTCGCGAGGTCGGTGAAGCCGCCGAACTCGAGCCCGACGTCCTCCGCCGTCACCCCCGCTGCCGCCGCGAGCCGTTCCCGAAGGGCATCCTCGTCCACATCGTGGAGCCCGCAGCCCGTGTGCTGGATCACGACGATCTCGTTCGTCCCGAGCAGCTGCTGGCTGACGATCAGCGACCTGATGACGTCGTCCGTCACGAGGCCGCCGGCGTTACGGATGATGTGCGCGTCGCCCGTCCGCAGCCCGAGGGTCTCCTCGACGTCGAGACGCGCGTCCATGCAGGCCAGGATCGCGAGACCGCTGAGTGGCGCCGCGGTCAGCGCCGATCGGTCGAACGCTTCCGTGTATCGCTCGTTCTCCGCAAGGAGCCGCGCGTACTCGCTGCCATCGTCGGTCATGCTTCGAGCGCCGAAACTGAGCGCCGCGGATCAGGCCGACGGCCCGCGCCCACCGGCGTAGCGCTCGATCAGCTCGCCGATCGTGAGCTGTCCGTAGCGCTCATCCAGTTGCTCACGGGCGATCCGCCACATCGTGCGCAGCGGTCGAGGACCGCCCCGCTCGAGCTCGGCCAACCGCACGGCGGCGAAGCGCTCGATGCCGGGCACCGCCCGCAGATCCGCCGCCAGCCGCGTGGCGGCGTCGTCGACGGTCGTCTCGCGGGTGATCGCGGCCGAGGCGGGACCGGCCGCCGTGGCCGGGGTCGCCGGTCGGGCCGGCCGAGCCGGGCCGGCGGCGGTGTCGCTGCGCGGCGTCGGGGGCGCCGAGGCGGCACGCACCGCCCGCTCGGCATCGGCGATCGCCGCGTCGACCGATTCGGGCGTGCTGAAGCGCGGCGGCGCGGTGCCGGTCGGAGGGGTCGATGCGGCTGGAGTGGAGGAGCTGGCCGGGGTCGCCGCGCCGGGCGCCGGCACGGACGTCGACGCGCTCGCCGGACCGGCGGACTCGGATCCACCGCTGGCCGTGGCGGCACCGCCGGTGGCGGAGGTCCCGCCCTCGGATCCACCGCCCTTCGGCGTGCTCGGTGGACGCGTCCGCGACCCGCCAGAGCCGCCGGAGCCTGTCTGCCCGCCGCTTCCGGCGCCACCCATCGCCTGGCCGAGCATGGCGGGGATGTCGATACCGGTCAGGCCCTTCACGGTCGCCCCGGCCTCGACGACGGTGCGGGTCACGTTCTTGACCATGTCCGACGCCCCGTCGTTCGACAGCACCGTCAGTTGGTCGATGTTGCCCATCGGCGCAGCGGCCGCGCGGACGATGTCCGGCAGCTGCGCGAGGACGGTCTGGATGATGGCCGCCTCATTGAACTGGCGGTACGCCTCGGCACGCAGAGCGAGGGCCTTGGCCTCCGCCTCGCCCTTGGACAGGACGATGCCGGCCTCGGCGTTGCCTTCGAGCGTCGTCTGCTTGGCGGTCGCCTCGGCGGTGACCTCGACCACGCGGGCCTGCGCCTCGCCGGCGAGCTTTACCCGTTCGGCGTCGCCCTGTGCCTGCGCGATGGCCGCACCCTTGGCGCCTTCCGCGCGGCGGATCTGGGCAGCGGCATCGGCCTCGGCGGGGCGGACGGTCGTCGCGACGAGCTCCTGTTCCTTGCGTGCGGCCTCCAGCTGCGCGAGCTCGGTCTGCTTGCGCGTGACCTCCTGGGTCGCCTCGGCCTCGGCGAGCGGGCCGGCCTGGGCGGCACGTGCCTGGGCGGCCGCGGTCTGGGTCTCGGTCTCTGCGCGGCGCAAGGCCACGTCCCGCGAGGCGTTGATCTTGATCTGCTCCGCCTCGGCCTCGCGGACCGCGGCCTCCTGGTCCGCCGAGGCCTTGGCCATGCGCGCGTCGCGTTCGCGGCGGGCCGTCTCCTGCTGGCCGATCAGCTCCATGTACCCGGATTCGTCGCGAATCGCCTGGATCGTGAACGAGTCGATCTGCAGTCCCGAGGTCGCGAGGTCGCCCTTGGCGGCGTCCTGGACCGCCTGCTGGAACTTCTGGCGGTCGAGGTTGAGCTCCTCGACCGTCAGCGTGCCCACGATCGAGCGCAGGGAGCCCTCCAGCACGTTCTTGACGATGGAGTCGACCGCCTCTTCGTGCGACTCCAGGAAGCGCTCCGCGGCGTTGCGGATGGACTCGTCGTCGGCGCCGATCTTGAACGTGGCGACGCCCTGGACGGCGACCTTGATGCCCTGGCGAGTGACCGCGTCGGCGAGGTTCACGTTGATCTGGCGAGCCGTCAGCTTGAGCTTGCCGACCTTGTGGACGAGCGGCAGCACGATGACCCCGCCACCGCGCACGACCTTGAGGTTCTTGCGGCCGTCCGGCGAGCGGTCGCGCTGGCCGCTGACCACGAGCGCTTCGTTCGCTCCCGCGACCTTGTAGCGACTGCCGATGTAACTGATGATCAGGACGACGATGACGATGATCGCGAAGATCGGGATCACACCCCCGCCGATGAACTCGAACACGCCGTCAAGCATCGATCTCTCCCTCATGCGCTGGCGCCGGCATCGGCGGCGTGATCGTTTCGACGATGAGCCCTGATCCCGCGACGCCGGTCACGCGGGCCACGGTGCCTACGGGGATGTCGATGGCGGCCGTCGCACTGAATTCGTGCGTCTGCCCCTCGGCCTTGACGAGGACGCTGCCGTAGCGGCCGGCCAGGATGCCGACCTGGACGTAGGCGTCCTGACCGATGAGATCACGCGTCGAGAACGGCTCGGGCGCCTCGGCACGCCGCAGGGCGCTGAATATGAAGTAGGCGATGCCCATGCCGACGATGCCGAAGCCGCCACCCCATGCCGCCGCTGGCCCGCCGTGGACATCGAGGACCCGCGTCGCGAAGAGGCCGCCGACGCCGAACATCGACACGAAGGACAGCAGCAGCGGCATCAGGCTCACGCCGCCGACGTCGAAGTCGAAGATGGCGCCGAGGATGTCGTCGACCAGCACGGTGATCAGCAGCAACCCACCGCCCACCAGCGTGCAGACGATGAAGACGAAGTCCTCGACCGGGATGTCGATCATCGGCGCCGCGGCCTCCCTCGTCCGGCGCGAGCGCGTCGGGAGGACAGGATAGCGACCCGCGAGCCCGGCGCACGACGGATCGCGCCAACGGTCAGCCGGACGGGCCGAACAGCACCGTGAGCCAGCGCTCCAGCGGGGCGACATCGTCGGTCGCGGCGCCGATCCGGACGGCCGCCGAGCCCGGCGCGTCGGGGGGCAGGGCCGGCGCGTCCTTCTCGAGCGCAAACGCGATCTCGCGCGGCCCGCCCAGGCCGTACGCGCGACCCTGCTGCTCGATGTAGCGCTGGCGGGCGATCAGGTCGAGCTCGCGCTCGAGCGCACCGACCTCGATCCGGAGGGCGGCATTGGACGACGCGATGTCGTCGGCCCGGGCCGTTGCGGCCGACGCCTCGCCGACCTGGCGCGCGAAGGCGATGACGATCCAGGCGGCCAGCATCGCGCACGCGAGGATCCCGACGCGGCGGCGGGTGATGCCGGCGATCGGCAGCGCCGCCAGGTCCGGGGCGCTGGTTACGGCCGTGTCGCGGTCCGACGCGCGCAGGTCCGGATCCGAGGGTCCGTCGGCGTCGAGACTCGTACGGCGGGACATGGCGGCGAGCGTAGCTACGTGCAGCTGGGGTGTCAACCACGCTCGGCGTGACAGCCAAGCTGTCAAACGAGCGCGCCAGGGTGGGCGTAGACTGCCGCTGATACCGAACATCTGTTCGGTCCTGTCCGGGGAGCCCGACGATGCGCCTCTACGCCCCTGCCGATCCGACGACCGTCCTGGAGGGGCTGCTCGAAGAACCCTCCCTCGGCCGTGGGGTGGTGCACCACGCCATCCTGCCGCCACGCGAGGCGGTGTACGCCCCCATGCCGGCATGGCTGGATCCGCGCATCGTTGCGGGCCTCGCCGGGCGCGGGATCGAGCGGCTGTATTCGCACCAGGCCGAGGCGATCGATGCCGTCCACTCGGGCGAGGACGTCATCGTCGTCACCCCGACGGCCTCGGGCAAGACGTTGTGCTACGCGCTGCCCGCGCTCCAGGCCATCGCCGAGGACCCGGCCGCCCGGGCCCTGTTCCTGTTCCCCACGAAGGCCCTCGGCCAGGACCAGGTGACGGAGTTCGGGGAGCTGTCCGCGTCCGCTGGCCTGTCGATCATCACGTCCACCTACGACGGCGACACGCCGGCCCCGATCCGGTCGGCGGTCCGCGCGGCCGGGCAGGTGGTCGTGACCAACCCGGACATGCTCCACTCGGCGATCCTCCCGCACCACACCAAGTGGTTCCAGCTGTTCGAGCAGCTCCAGCTCATCGTCGTCGACGAGCTTCACACGTACCGGGGCGTGTTCGGTGGCCACGTGGCTAACGTCCTGCGCCGGCTCTTGCGGATCTGCGCGCATTACGGGAGCAAGCCGGTCATCGTGTGCTGCTCGGCGACGATCGGGAACCCGGGCGAGCTCGCGACGATGCTCACCGGGCGATCGGCACGATTGGTGGACCGCAACGGCGCCCCGGCCGGCGAGCGTCACGTCCTGCTCGTGGACCCGCCGGTCATGGAGCCCGTCAGCGGCGCGCGCGGATCCGCCGTGACGTTGGCGCAGCGCTGGGCGCTCCCCTTCCTGCGCGCCGGACGCCAGACGATCGTCTTCGGTCGGTCGCGGGTCGCCGTCGAGCTGCTGCTGACCGGCCTCCGGGAGTCAATGCGGGAGAGCTACGGGCCACGCAGCCGTGTTCGGGGCTATCGCGGTGGCTATCTGCCCACGGAGCGCCGGGCCATCGAGCACGGCCTGCGCGACGGGGAGATCCTCGGGGTCGTCGCCACGAATGCGCTCGAGCTCGGGGTCGACATCGGGCGGCTGGACGTGTCGATCCTCGCCGGCTACCCGGGTTCGGTGGCCGCGACGTGGCAGCAGTTCGGCCGGGCGGGCCGGCGACAGGGGACGAGCGTCGCGGTCCTGGTCGCGTCCGGCGCCCCGGTCGACCAGTACGTGATCCACCATCCGGAGTTCCTGCTCGAGGGCACCCCGGAGGAGGCGCGTCTCGACCCGGACAACCTGCACGTCCTGCTGGCGCACCTGCGCGCCGCGACCTTCGAGCTGCCCTTCGAACCGGGCGAGGTCTTCGGCCCCGGCCCGGCGGACGACCTGCTCGCCTTCCTCGCGGAGGAGCGACACGTCCGCCAGGCGGCGGATGGCCGCTGGTACTGGTCCAGCGAGAACTTCCCGGCATCGGAGATCTCGTTGCGGACCGCCGCTCCGGAGAACGTCGTGATCATCGACACGACGCCGGACCGGCCACGAGTCCTCGGAGAGGTCGACCTGTTCAGCGCCCAGGTCCTCGTCCACGAGCGGGCCATCTATATCCATGAATCGGTCCAGTACTACGTGGATCGGCTGGAGTGGCACGAACGCAAGGCCTACGTCCACAAGGTGGATGTCGACCACTACACCTACGCGAACCGCGCGGTGACCCTCAAGCCGCTCGAGATCTTCGCCGAGGCGCCCTCCACGGGTGGTCGGCGGATCCACGGCGAGGTGATGATCGCGAGCCTGGTGACCCTGTTCAAGAAGCTCAAGTTCCTGACGGATGAGAACGTCGGCTGGGGTCCCATTGACCTGCCCGAGCTCGAGCTCCAGACGACCGCCTACTGGCTGACGGCGGAGCGCGCTCGCGGCCACTGGCGTCGGGACGACCTCGATATCGCGCTGCTCGGAGCCGGGCGGGCGATCCAGACGATCGCCGCGGTCCTCCTGATGGTGGACCCGAGGGACCTCGGGCTCGTCACACAAGTCCGCTCGCCCCACGCCGAGGAACCCACGATCTACCTGTACGAGGCGGTCCCGGGTGGCATCGGGCTCGCGCCGCGACTGTGGGAACGGCACGACGAGCTGCTGGCTGGGGCGGCCGCGCTGATCGCGGGCTGTGGGTGCGACGGTGGATGCCCGTCCTGTACCGGGCCACGGCTGGAGCCGAACGTGGATGCCCGCGCGCTTGCCCTCCGCCTGCTCGGCGAGCTCGAGGCGGGCGCGCAGGCGACGGCCCTGGTGGCCCCGGCATGACCATCCCGACCGTCGACGACGGGTCCTCCGACATCGCCCGGCGTCTCGAACGGTTCCGCGCCGCGGTCCGCGTGGCGCCCAGCCACGAGACGGATGCCCTCCCCCACGCTCCGATCCCATCGTCGGATCTCGCCGAGCGGCTCGCGTCGACCCTCGACGGCGAGATCGTGACGGGGGCCGGCGGCCGGTTCGTGCGGGTCGAGGGTCGGTCGGTGACGATCGAGGTGGATCGTCGGCGGCTCGCCGGCCTGCCCGGGCAGCCACCCGCCGACCGGCCGCTGGTCTGTCTCGACACCGAGACCACGGGGCTCGCGACGGCGGCCGGGACCGTGGCCTTCCTCATCGGCCTCGGCTGGTGGCAGGGCGATCGGTTCCGGCAGGTCCAGCTGCTGCTCCCGGACCATGCGGACGAGCGCGCGCTCCTGGACGAGCTCGCCCGGCACTTCTCGGAAGACGCGTGGCTCGTGACCTACAACGGCCGCGGGTTCGACTGGCCGCTGCTCGTCGCGCGGTACCGGATGGCACGCCGCCCGGCGCCCGTTCATGACGGGCACCTCGACCTCCTGCCGATCGTCCGGCGGATGTTCCGCCACCGGATGGACGACGCCCGGCTGCAGACGGTGGAGCGGTCGCTGCTCGGGGTCGAGCGCCACGATGACGTCGACGGCTGGGAGATCCCGGGCCGCTACCTGGGCTTCCTCCGCGGCGGGCCGGCCGAACCGCTCGCCGCGGTCGTCCGCCACAACGACGAGGACGTCCGATCCCTGGCCCGGCTGATCGCCTTGCTGGACGCGGGCTACACCTCCCCCAAGGCACGCCGGGACGCCCCGATCGGCGACGTCGCGGGCCTCGCCCGGGCATTCGTCCGCGCCCGGCGTCCCGTGGAGGCCCTGGCCTGTCTCGACGAGGTCCTAGCGCGGGGCGATGCACCGGTGGCGGTCGAGGTCCCTCGACCCGTGGTCGCGATGACGCAGCCGCGAACCGAGGTCCCCTGGTGGTCGCCGCGGGCGCGCGCCGACTTCGGCGGTCCGCCGCGGCCCCGTGACCGCGGACCGTCGAGCTGGCACCGGACGGCAGCCTTCGCCGTGACCTGGGACGCGCAACGGGTGGCGCTCGACCGGGCGCATCTCCTCCGCCGGCTTGGGCGCTATCCGGAGGCGGCCGATGCGTGGGCCGGGGTCGCGGCTGGACCGGGACGGAGCGCGATCGTCGCCTGGATCGAGCTCGCGAAGCCCCGCGAGCACCGGCTGGGCGACCCAGCCGGTGCCCTCGATGCGACGCTCCGGGCGATCGCCGCGGCCGACCGGCGGCGTCAACTCGGGATGCCGGAACCGGGATTGGAAGCCGACCTGACCCATCGACTCGGGCGCCTGCGGCGGCGACTCGCCGCACGTCCGCGCCCGCCGCGCATCCCCGAACCCTCGCTCAGTCGGTCCGCCTGAACGGCACCCGTGGGTCCAGGGCCTGCTCGGCCCACGTCTCACGGATCCAGGCGTGGCACGGGTCGTCGCACGCGCGCCACGCGCGCTCCCCAGGGCCGGCCATCACGTTGAGGTAGTACAGGTCGTACCCGGGAGCGGCCATGGTCGGCCCGTGCCAGCCGTGCGGGACGAGGACGGTGTCGCCCGTGTGGACCGTCGTCAGAAGGTCGATCGGGCGTTCTGGGGTCCCGTAGACATGCTGGTAGGCCAGCCCGGGCCCGGCCGAACCGTCCGCCACGACGTAGTGGTAGATCTCCTCGAGCTCCGTCTCGCCCTCGCGGATCTCGTCGTGCTTATGGGGTGGGTACGACCCCCAATTCCCGCCCGGCGAGAGCACCTCGACGGCGATGAGCCGGTCCGCATCGAACCGGTCAGGCCTGGCGAAGTTGCGCACCTCGCGCGAGCTTGCGCCCGCACCGCGCAGCTCGATCCCGACCGCGGCAGCCTCGACGTAACGGACCGGGAAGCGGCGCTCGGCCCGGGCGGTGGTCACCGCGAAGCGCCCGCCGTGCTGGCTCGCGACCGCGATCTCGCAGCCGGGTGGGGCGTACACGAAGTCGCTCGGGCCGGACCAGACGCTCGGCCGGCCGGCGAGCGGGAAGCGCTGCCCATCGACCGTGACCTCGTACGCACCCTCGAGGGGCAGCACGACAACCTCGTCGGAGCCGGTCGCGAACACGACCTCAGCACCCGCCGGCAACGTCGCGCCGCGCAGCCCACAGAACTGCCAGCCGGCCGCCTCGGGGGTCAGCACCACCGACCAGCCCTCGGCGGCCAGGGACCCCGACGGCCGGTAGAGGTCGGTCACTGTGCGGGCTTGAGGTCCGGGTTCGGGACCAGGGCGTCACCCACCTGATGCAGCAGCTCGTGGTACGACCCGATGAACGACCGGAGCGTCCGCGCCGTCGGACCGAACGTGTCGAATTCCGAGGGCGAGAGCCCGTCGGGCTCGTAGGCCCGCTCGAAGTCCGGGAACCGGCGACGGAGCTCGTCGAGGACCGCGGCGTCGACCGGCTCGTCCATCCGCGCACGGACCTCCACCGACGACGCGTTGAAACGACGCTGCCACGCCGCGGGCAGCGTGATGACGACGTCGCCGCCGATCAGCTCCGACCAGTGCAGCTGGTGACGGATCGCCGCACCGAGCGGGCGCGCCCGCAAGCCGCGAGCCGCGAACTCCGCGGCCGCTCGCTTGAAGACCGCGACGCCGGACCACGGCAGGGCCGTCGGATCCGCGATGATGCCGTCGCGCTCGGTCTGGACGCGGAGCCAGTCCTCGAGGCGGCCCATCATGAGCGTGATCACCGGCCCCATCCGGTCGATGGGCAGGCCCTCGGCCTCGCGCCGGCGCAGGCCGCGTTCCACGGCTTCCGCGGCGGCGACCGCCTGGGACACGCTGAACGATACGGTGGCGTTCACGCTGACCCCGTGGTACGTCGCATCTTCCATGACGCCGACGCCCACTGACGTCGCCGGGAACTTCACGATGATGTTCGGCGCGAGCCCGGCGAAGTGCACGCCCTGCGCGAGCATCCGATCGGGCGAGCGGAAGAGCGTCGGGTCGGTCTGCATCGAGAGGCGTCCCTGCCGGCCGCCGTGCTGCTCGAAGGCCGCCATCAGCAGCGGTGCGGCCTCCAGCGACATCTCCTCGACGACGGCCCAGGCGAGATCGATTTCGGTGGCGTCGGCGCGTTCACTCGCGAGCTCGCGGACCCGTCCGCGCCAGCGACCCGGGTCGGACTTCCACACGTCACTCACGATCGTGGGGTTCGCGGTGGCGCCCACGGCGCCGTAGGAGATGGCGTACTCGAGCTCGTCGACCGCGCAGGAATCGTTCCAGATGTCGGTCGCCGTCGTCGCGATCGTCCGTCCGAGCGGGGAGTCCGCCAGGGGTGGCATGCGGTCCGCCGTGCGTGTCTCCAAGGCCGACCTCCGGTTGCATCTCGGCGCCGTCGGCGTTGACACCGCGGTGCGCCGTGCTATCGTTCCGCCACCTCAGGGTAATCGATTACGCGGAATGCGCAAGGAGGGGCGTTGACCGAGTCGTCCGCGCGTCGAACGTTGTCGGGTGCGCAGATCGTCGTCGAGTATCTCGTACGGCAGGGCGTGCCGCTCGTCGCCGGCATCCCCGGCCACGGCAGCTGGGCCGTCACGGATGCGCTCCTCGACCGGCAGGACGAGATCCGGACCGTCCAGGTCATGCACGAGCAGTCGGCAGTGCACCTCGCCGACGGCTTCTACCGCGCGACCGGCCGACCGATCCTGGCCTTCACGAGCATCGGTCCCGGGGCCACGAACACCGTCGTCGGCATGGCCACCGCGTACGTCGACTCGACCGCGGTCGCCCTGCTCACGGGCTCGGCGCACACGTACATGCGCGGGGCGGGGCTGCTCCAGGAGCTTGACCGGCGGCACGTCGCGGACAACCCGCGCATCTTCGAGCCCGTGGTCAAGGAGTGGTGGCAGCCGTCGCGCGTCGACGAGCTCCCGTTCGTGCTTCACCGGGCCTGGAACCAGATGCTGTCCGGACGGCCCGGACCGATCCTTCTGGACCTGCCGATGGACGTGCTCGCCGAGGCGGCCGAGGTGACGCTCCCGGAGCCGGACCAGCGCGAGGCGCGAGGCCGCGTCCGACCGGCGGCCGACGACATCGAACGGGCAGCGCGGCTCCTGGCCGGTGCCAGCCGACCGGTCATCGTGGCCGGCGGCGGAGCAATCGGCGCCGACGCCGCGACGGGCGTGCTGGCGCTGGCCGAGCGGCTCGGCGCGCCGGTCGTGACGACCTGGAACGGCAAGGGCGCGATCGATGAGACACACGAGCTGTCGGCGCAGACGATCGGCGACACTGCGTCGTCGTGCGGCAACGAGCTCGCCGTCTCGGCGGACGTGATCCTGTCCGTCGGCTGCCGGTTCACCGACTGGTCCGCCTCGTCGTACCGGGCCGGAGTCACGTTCTCCATCCCGCCGACTCGGCTCATCCAGCTGGACATCGACCCGCGCGAGATCGGCAAGAACTACCCGGTCGAGGTACCGCTCGTCGGGGACGCACAGGCCGGCCTTGCCGACCTGCTCGAGGCGCTGGGTCCCGGGGGAGGAGCGGCGGCCTACCGCGAGACGCCGTACTTCGAGGAGATCCAGCGACGCAAGCGTGCGTGGTTCGAGCGAGTGGAGGTGAGGTCGGGCTCGGACGCCACGCCGATGACGATGGCGCGGGCCGTCCGCGAGGTCCAGGCAGCCACCCGCGATGACGCGATCGTGGTGACCGGCGCGGGGCTACCGCAGGGCATGGTCAAGCAGCGGTGGGTGACACGGGCGCCACGGACCCACCTCACGTCGGGCGGCTTCTCCACCATGGGCTTCGAGCTGCCCGCCGCCATCGGGGCGCAGCTGGCACACCCGGAGCGCCAGGTCATCTCGATCAGCGGCGACGGCAGCTTCCTCCAGTCGATGCAGGAGCTGCAGACCGCGGTCCTCGCCGGGACCCCGGTCTGTGCCGTGATCCTCGACAACTCGGGCTGGATCAGCATCAAGGGCGGGCAGGAGACCTTCTTCGGGCGAGCGGCCTGGACCGACTTCGTGACCCCCGACGGATCGATCTACTCCCCGGATTTCGCGGCCGTCGGGCGGGCGTTCGGGCTGCAGTCCGAGTGCGTCGACGACCCGGCCGAGGTGGCGCCCGCGGTCGGACGAGCGCTGGCGTCGGGCGGCCCCTCGCTGGTCCACATCAAGGTCGATCGCGATCTCGTGGCGGCGGGCCCGGACAAGACCGGTTGGTGGGACGCGCCGAGCCCCGCGTACCGCCCCGACCTGCACGACAAGTGGCGCAAGGGAGTGGCCGAGGAGCAGCACCGATGACTCAAATCGCCCCGGTCCTCCCCGACCTGCGACGGATTCTCCGTCGCACGGGGGATGCCCTCCCCCGTGCCTCCATCGGCACGGTCCCGATCCTCTGGAACAACGTCGACATCGTGGAGCTCCGTCTCGGGACGGACGCCGCGACGCTCCTCGACGAGACCGCCCGGACCGGGTTCGAGGGCACGCAGCACGGGCTCGGGTTCCCGTCCGGCGAGGAGCTGCGTGACGCCCTCGCCGGACGAGGCCTCCGTCTCGCCGAGGTCTACGCCTCGCTGTCGGCGACCGTGGACGGACCGACCGACGAGGCGGCCGCGGATGCCCGCGAGCGGCTCGGCATTTTGGTCGACGGAGACGGGGAGGTCTTGTGCGTGGCCCTCGATGGATCTCCGGATCGCGAGCGCACGGCCGGCCGGGCATCGCAGCCGGGTACGCCGGTCCTGACCGATGCGGGCTGGCAGCAGCTGGCCGATCTGCTCCACGACCTCGGCCGTGCCACGCGTGAGGCCGGCCGGCGCATGGCGTTCCACCCGCACGCCGGCACGTTCGTCGAGACCCCCGAGGAGGTCGAGCGGCTGGTCACCCTCACCGATCCCGAGCTCGTGCCCTTGTGCCTGGACGTCGGCCATTACGTGGTCGGTGGCGGCGATCCGGTACGAGCCCTGCGGACCTTCGGGGAGCGCGTGACCCATGTGCATCTCAAGGACGTGAGCACCGACGTCCTCGCCGGCATGCAGGACGGCACGGTCGGGGGCTTCAACGACGCGATCCGGGCGCGGCTCTTCACGGAACTCGGTGCGGGCGTCCTGGACCTCGACGGCGTCCTCGACGCGCTGATCGAACGCGGGTACGCGGGCTGGCTCATGGTCGAGCAGGACAGCTGCTGGGGGCCGCCGTCGGAGAGCGCGGCGATCGGACGTCGCGTGCTCAGTGCCGCCCTTCGTCGTCTCGGGCGGCGACCGCACGCCCGGCCCCGGAACGAGCCGGGAGCGGTGCCCGCAACCGAGCCCGCCGTGGCGCCCGAGCAGGCCACACGATGAAGATCGCTCTGCTGGGCGCAGGTCGGATCGGCCGCCTCCACGCGCGGCTGCTGCGCGACACCCCCGGCATCGACGAGGTCGTGATCGCCGACGCCGATCCGGCGCGCGCCGCCGACGTCGCGACCGAGACGGGCATCACCGCCGCCACGACGTCCATCCCCGACACGATCTCCACCGCCGACGCGACCGTCATCGCCGCCGCCACGTCGGCCCACGCCGAGCTCTTGCGCACCTCGATCGCCGCCGGCAAGCCAACGTTCTGCGAGAAACCGCTGGCTGCGGACCTCGACGCCACGATCGCGGTGGCGGCCGAGATCGAGCGCAGCGGGATCCCCTTCCAGCTCGGGTTCCAGCGCCGCTTCGATCCCGGCTACCGGGAGGCCCGTCGACTCGTCGAGAGCGGCGAGCTCGGCACGCTCTACGCGGTCCGCCTGGCCGGCCACGATCCAGCCCCGCCGCACGAGAGCTACATCCCCCAATCGGGCGGGCTATTCCGCGATTTCTCCATCCACGACTTCGATATCCTCCGCTGGCTGAGCGGCCAGGAGGTCGAAGAGGTCTATGCCGACGGCGGCGTGCTGGGATTCCCGGTCTTCGCGAAATACGGCGACGTCGATACGGCGGTCGCGACCCTCCGGCTGTCCGGCGGCACGCTGACCGTGCTGACCTGCGCACGACACGACCCTCTGGGTTACGACATCCGGGCCGAGCTGTTCGGCTCGGGCGATTCGGTCAGCGTCGGTCTCGGGCCGCAGACCCCGTTGCGCTCCGTGGAGCCGGGCGTACCTCCACCCGCGGGACCGGCGTGGAAAGACTTCCTCATGCGCTTCGAATCGGCCTATGCTGCCGAATTCGTGGCGTTCGTCGCGATGGCTCGCGGCGAAGCCACCAGTCCCTGTACGGCACAGGACGGCGTCGCCGCATTGCGCGTGGCGGAGGCGGCCGATCGATCGCTCCAAGAGCATCGCCCCGTGCGACTCGCGGAGATCCCCGGCTGAGGGGCCGGGTGGAAGGAGGTGTCCATGGCGGCCCCCGGAGGCCGCGTCCACGCAGCGATCCATCGGACCTGCCCGCCGGGCGGGACGCGAGGGCCCGTGGCGCTCGCCACGGATAGCGGAGGAGAACGAACGGCATGAATCTTCGAACCAGGATGCTCGCGACGCTCGCCGTCGGGGCGATGATCGTCGGGGCCTGCCAGGCGGGTACACCCACGGGCAGCGGCGCCGCGGCCGGTGGCCTCGACGGTGCGCTCGTCGCGCGGAGCGACATCACGATCGAGATCGTCACTCATGGCCAGGCCCAGGACGGGTTCTGGGGCGTCGTACGCAACGGCGTCAAGGCCGGCGGCGCGGACATGGGCGTGACCGTCAACTACAGCGCACCAGGCGCAGAGAGCGACATGCCCGGCATGTCCGCCCTCATCGACGCCGCGGTCGCCAAGGCCCCCACCGGGCTCGTCGTGTCCATCCCCAACCCCGATGCCCTCAGTCCCGCCATCGAGAAGGCCATCGCCGCGGGCATCCCGGTCGTGTCGATGAACTCGGGCTCCGACGTCTTCAGGGAGCTCGGACTCCTCGCCCACGTGGGGCAGACCGAGTACGAAGCCGGCTTCGGCGCCGGCGAGCGTTTCAAGGCGGCCGGCGTGCAGAACGCCATCTGCTTCAACCAGGAAGTCGGCAACCAGGCCCTGACCTTGCGCTGCAACGGCTTCTTCATGGGCCTGACCGGCAGCGAGGATGGCGAGGTCCTGACCGGCAACATCTCCGACCCGGCCGGCATGCAGGCGGCCATCGAGGCGAAGCTCTCGTCCGACGCCACCGTCGACGGCATCCTGACCCTCGGCCCATCCGTGGCCGGGCCCGCGCTCGCGGCAGTCACCGCCTCGGGCAAGGAGGTCACCCTGGCGACCTTCGACCTCAGCGCCGACGTGCTGACGGCGATCAAGGACGGCCAGATGGCCTTCGCCATCGATCAGCAGCAGTTCCTCCAGGGCTACCTGCCGATCGTCATCCTCACGAACTACGCCGAGACACGGAACCTGCCGACAGGCGATGGGAGCGGGCTGATCATGACCGGCCCGGGTTTCGTGACTGCGGAGAATGCGGAAGCCGTCATCGCCCTCGCGGCGAAGGGTCTTCGCTGACCTAGCGCGAACGCGCCGGCGAACCCGGCGCATGGGAGGGACCGGCACCTGGCTCGGTCCCTCCCGACACGCTCTTCGGAGGGAACGATGGCGACCACGACGGCCGAGACAGGGCGGGCCCCCGGGTCCGATCGGCTCCGACGGCTCTCGCTCACGCAGCGAATCCTGGCGCGTCCCGCAGCCGGGGCGCTGATGATCGTGGTCTTCGTGTGGCTCGTGTTCGCGGCCATCAGCCTCGCGAAGGGCAACCTGGCGTTCATCGCGCTTTCGGGGACGCTCAACTACCTCGACGTCGCGGCGCAGGTCGGAATCATCGGAACGGCAGTGGCCCTGTTGATGATCGCCGGCGAGTTCGACCTGTCGGTTGGGTCGATGGTTGGGTTCGCGGGGATCCTCATCGGCATCGGCGTGACGATCTGGGGCCTGCCGATCTGGCTGTCGATCATCATCTCGATGGTTGCGACGACGTTCCTCGGGGTGCTCAACGGCATCATCGTGGTTCGCACCGGCCTGCCGTCGTTCATCGTGACGCTAGCCACGCTGTTCATCATCAGCGGCTTCTCGTCGGTGCTGACCTCGCTCGTCACGAACATCACCTACATCCCGATCGATCGAGCGGCTGTTGCGGCGGACCCGATCGCCGGATTGTTCAACTGGAGCCTGCCAGTCGGTCAGGGAGCGGCCTTCAAAGTCTCGATCCTGTGGTGGCTGCTCCTCACGGTCATCGGCGTGTACATCCTGGGGCGGACGCGCTTTGGCAACTGGATCGCGGGCGTCGGCGGCTCCAAGACCGCCGCGCGCAACCTCGGGGTGCCGGTGGCCCGCGTGAAGATCTCCCTTTTCGCCCTGACCGCGTTCTCGGCCTCGATCCTGGCCACGATCCAGAGCATGACCTTCTTCTCGGCAGACATCCTGCGCGGCCGCGGGATCGAGCTCGACGCCATCACGACGGCCGTCATCGGCGGATCGCTGCTGACCGGCGGGTACGGCTCGGTGGCGGGCACGGCACTAGGCGCGCTCTCGCTCGGCATGGCCCGCCAGGGCATCGTCTTCGCCGACATCAATGCCGACTGGTACAAGATCGCGATCGGCACGCTGCTGCTGGCCGCCGTGGTCCTCAACAACTGGATCCGGCGCCGGTTCGCCGGGCTGTAGGAGGTCGACCGATGGATGCACCGACTCCGGCCCCCGCTCCCGCCACCGACACCGGCGCCGCCACCGCACCCGTTGCGGCCGGCGAACGGCCAGCGCTCCTGGAGGCACGTGAGGTCTCGAAGTACTTCGGGGCCGTCGTCGCGATCGAGGACGTCTCGCTCATCGTCCGCGCCGGCGAGATCACGTGCCTGCTCGGGGATAACGGCGCGGGCAAGTCGACCCTGATCAAGACCCTGTCCGGCGTGCATGTGCCCGACAAGGGCACGCTTGCCGTCGACGGTGAGCCCGTGCAGTTCAGTTCGCCGCGCGATGCGCTCGATGCAGGCGTCGCGACGGTCTACCAGGACCTCGCGATCATGCCGCTGATGAGCGTGACGCGGAACTTCTTCCTGGGCAACGAGCCGACGGTCGGTGTCGGGCCGCTCAAGCGTTTCGACATGGCCAAGGCGGCCGGCATCGCCTACGAGGAGATGAAGCGCATCGGCATCGACCTGCGCGACACCGATCAGGCGGTCGGGACCTTGTCCGGAGGCGAGCGCCAGACCCTGGCCATCGCGCGCGCGGAGTACTTCGGGGCACGGGTGCTGATCCTCGACGAGCCGACCTCGGCCCTGGGCGTCAAGCAGTCGGCGTTCGTGCTGCGGCACATCATCGCGGCCCGCAACCGCGGCCTCGGCGTGATCTTCATCACCCACAACGTCCAGCACGCGCTGCCGATCGGCGACACGTTCACGATCCTGTCGCGCGGGCGGATCAGCGGCAGCTTCAGGCGGGGCGAGATCGACACCGAGCAGCTGCACAGCGAGATGGGCGGCGGTGACGAGCTCCACGAGCTCTCCCGCGAGCTGGAAACCCTGGCGCAGGCCGACCGCCGTCCACCGGTGCAGCGTCCGCCGGTGACGCACTGAGCGGGGGGCGCGCGAACCCGTTCACGTGACGGCGACCATCGGCGACGTCGCGCGCCGCGCCGGGGTCTCGACAGCGACGGTCAGTCGCGTCCTGGCGGGCTTGGGCGGAGCGCGGGCCGATACGCGGGCGCGCGTGCTCGATGCGGCCCGCGAGCTTGGCTACCGGCCGTCGGCGGTCGCCCGCTCGTTGAAGCTGCGGACCACGCAGACCCTCGGGCTCATCATCACGGACATCGAGAATCCCTTCTTCCCGCAACTCGTGCGGGCCGTTGAGGACGTGGCCCGCGAGCACGGGTTCGCCCTTCTGCTGTGCAACGCCGCCGACGACCCCGACCGCGAGGCGTCCTACCTGGACCTTCTGGTCGATCGGCGGGTCGATGGCGTCGTGATCGCCGTCAGCGGCCTGGGCGCGCGCCACGGGGAGTGGCTGGCGGAGCCACCGCTGCCGGTCGTCCTGGTCAACACGGTCGCACCGGGATTGCCGCACCCGTCGATCGCCTCGGACAACGTCGACGGCGGGCGGCAGGCCGCGGCGCACCTGCTCGACCTCGGGCATCGACGGATCGGCGTCCTCACGGCCAGCGCCCGCAACGCGGACGCGCCGGCGCGGGTCGCGGGCGTGCGACGAGCGTTCGAGGAGCGCGGCCTCGATCCGGCTGCGATCCCGATCGTCGTCGGGGAGCCGGGGGTCCGAGGCGGTGAAGCGGCGCTGGGCCGGCTGGTGGCGGACACACCGGACACGACCGGGGTCATCGCCTACAACGACCTGATGGCGATCGGGGCGATGCGCGCGATCCGTGCGGTGGGGCGGACAGTCCCGGGCGACATCAGTGTCGTCGGCTTCGACGACGTCGCGATCGCGGCCTACACCGATCCCCCGCTCACGAC